>JBIIQL010000089.1:0-9383 GCA_044342095.1 Pirellulales bacterium | reverse complement strand
TCCAGGAGCCCCCCCCGATGCCCTCCGTCCATGCCAATCGCCGATCAAGCGCTGCCAGCGAGTCGCGCGGCAAGCCGATCGTTCTCGCCAGTCTTCTCCTCGCCCTCCTCCTCGGGCTCGTTTCCGCCGGCGCCTGGTGGGGGGGCTGGTTCGGCGCCAAGGAGGATCCGCGCCTCACCGAGGTGAAGACCGCGATGGCAGAAGCGGCGGCGAAGTATCCGCCCGATCAGGCCCCCAAGAACATGCTCGACACCGCCGCCAGGGTCGGGGCGATGGTGACGGTGATGGCGAAGATCCAGTCGCTGCCGGAGGAGCTCCGACCGAAGGCGATGGAGGAGGGACGGAAGCTGATGATGAAGGGGATGGAGGCGCGGGTCGATTCCTACTTCGCCGCCCCGCCGGAGCAGCGTCAGAAGCTCATCGACGACCAACTCAAGCAAATGCAGTCGATGCAGAAGGCCTTCGAGGGAAGCCGCTCGATGTTCCAGGGTCTCGGTGGCCAAGGGGGCGGTCAGGCCGGTGGGGCGCAGGGCGCGGGACGGGCCGGCAACCAGCAGACCGCCGGCAACCCGACGACGCGGTCCGAAGAGGATCGCAACAACTGGCGGAAGCGGATGATCGACGGATCGTCCCCGAGCCAGCGGGCCCGCTGGACCGAATACTTCGGCGAGGTCGAGAAGCGCCGTCAGGCCCTCGGTCTCCCCGGCGGCGGCGGGCCGGGCGGACCGCGTTGAGAACGATCGACCCAGGCGACCACGACCAAGGAACCGCCCCGTGCAACACTGGCTACTCAAGAGCGAACCGGACTGCTTCTCGATCGACGACCTCCGCAAGGCGAAGAAACAGACGACCTGCTGGGACGGCGTCCGGAACTACCAGGCCCGCAACTTCCTCCGCGCCATGAAGGTCGGCGATCGGGCGTTCTTCTACCACTCCAGCTGCGATCCCCCGGCGGTCGTCGGCGTCGTCGAGATCGTCCGCGAGGCCTATCCCGACTCCAGCGCCTGGAAGCCTGACGACGAGCACTTCGATCCCAAGGCCTCGCCCGAGAATCCGGTCTGGTCGATGGTCGACGTGAAGCTCGTCGAGGTCTTGTCGCGGCCGGTGCCGCTCGACGAACTCCGGGGCGTGAAGGCCCTGGCCGGTCTGGAACTCCTCCGCCGTGGCAGTCGGCTCTCGGTCCATCCCGTGACGGCGGCCGAGTTCCGCACGATCGAGCGGCTCGGCGCCGGGTGACGTTCGCGGGCAGCCCATCCCCACGCCGGTCGGCGTGGCCATAATGTCGGCATGACCTGCCGCCCGCCATTCACCGCTCCTCCGAATCCCGCCGCCACCGCCGCGCTGCCGGAGCCCTTGGCCTGGATCGACGCGGGGCTCGAGAGCCTCCGTCGCGACGGCCTCGAGCGGCCCCGGCGCATCCGTGCTGGGCGGCAGGGAAGGGTGGTCGATCTCGACGGCCGGACGCTCCTCAACTTCGGCTCCAACGATTACCTCGGGCTGGCTGGCGATGTCCGACTGACGAAGGCCGCCTCGCGGGCTGCCTGCGCGGAGGGCTTCGGCTCGGGGGCGAGCCCGCTCGTGAGCGGCCACTCCTCCACCCATGCGGCCCTCGAAGCGGCGCTCGCGATGCTTCTCGGCACCGGCGACGCGCTCCTTTTTCCCTCGGGATTCGCCGCCAACGCCGCCACGATCGCGGCGCTCGTGGGACCCGGCGACGTCGTGTTCAGCGACGAGCGCAATCACGCGAGCATCATCGACGGCTGTCGGCTGTCGCGCGCGGCCGTCGCCGTCTTCCCCCACCGCGACATCGCCACCCTCGAGGCGCTCCTCGCGGCCGGGTCGGCGCGGCGGCGGCTGATCGTCACCGACAGCCTGTTCTCGATGGATGGCACGATCGCGCCGCTGGCCGATCTCGCGGCGGTCGCCCGCCGCCACGGCGCGATCCTCATGGTCGACGAGGCGCACGCCACCGGCGTGTTCGGAGCGCGGGGGAGCGGCCTTGTCGAGGCGAGCGACACCGCCGACGGGGTCCATGTCCGCGTCGGCACGCTCTCCAAGGCGCTCGGGTCGGCCGGGGGCTTCGTCGCCGGCCACCCACGTCTCGTTGACTGGCTGCGCCACAGAGCGCGGGCCTGGGTCTTCTCCACGGCCCATCCCCCCGCCGTGGCCGGCGCCGCCCTCCGCGCCGTCGAGCTTCTCGCCGCCGAGCCCGAAGCCCGGGCCACGCTCCTCGGCAAGGCGACGGCGTTTCGCGACCGGCTCCGGGCGGCAGGCCTCGATCTCGGCGACGCTGCCGCCCAGATCGTGCCGGTGATCGTGGGGAGCGCCGACGGCGCGGTCGCGCTGGCGGCGCGGCTCGCCGACGACGGCCTGTTCGTCCCGGCGATCCGTCCGCCGAGTGTTCCGACCGGGGGGAGCCTCGTCCGCGCGAGCCTCTCCTACCATCACACCGACGACGATCTCGATCGCCTCGCCCGCGCCCTTTCCGGAGGCCGGGGATGAGCGGGCAGGGAGCCGTCGACGACGGGTGGTGCGTCATCGGCGCGGGGCCCTCGGGCCTGACGGCGCTCAAGAATCTCCTCGCGCTCGGGATCCGCGCCGTCTGCCTCGAACGGGAGCATGACATCGGCGGTAACTGGTATTTCGGCTCTGCCGCCTCGGCGGTGTTCGCGTCGACGCGGTTGATCAGTTCGAAATCGCTCACCGCCTTTACCGACTTCCCGATGCCGCGGCAGTGGCCCGCCTATCCAGACCACACCCGCTGCCTCGCCTATCTCCGCGCTTACGCCGACCACTTCGCACTCCGGCCCCACATCCGCACCGGCGCTGCGGTCGACGCCGTCACACCCCGCCCCGGCGGCGGCTGGACGGTCTCGAGTGGCGGCCGATCGATCATCTGCCGCGGCCTCGTGATCGCCAACGGCCACAACCACACCCCGCGCTGGCCCGAGATCCCCGGCAGCTTCACCGGGCCGTTCCTCCACGCCTGTCAGTACAAGTCGCCGATCGACCCGGTGGCGATCGTGGGGAAACGTGTCCTCGTCATCGGCGGGGGCAACTCCGGCAGCGACATCGCGGTGGAGTGTTCCCGTCACGCCTCCCGCACCGTCCACTCGACGCGCCGCGGCTACCATGTCGTGCCGCGGTTCATCATGGGCCGTCCCTCGGACCTCCGCGGCGAGCGGCTGCTGGCGATGGGAGCGCCGACGTGGCTGCGTCGCTTCGTGAGCCTCCGCGCCATCGACCGGGCGATCGGTCTCTCCTGGAAACACGGGCTCCCCCGTCCCGATCACCGGCTCTGGGACAGCCATCCGGTGATCAATTCCGAGATCCTCGGCCGGATCGACGCAGGCGCCCTCGTGCCGCGCGGCGACGTGCGTCGCTTCGACGGCGACCTGGCGACGTTCGCCGATGGATCCCGGGAAGCGTTCGATGTGGTGATCTGCGCCACCGGCTACGTCCTCTCGCTGCCGTTCATCGACGCGGCCCACCTCCATCCCGTCGACGGGCTCCCGCGCCTCTTCCTCCACACCCTCCACCCCACGCGTGACGACATCGCGGTCTGCGGCCTCATCCAGCCCGACAGCGGCCAGTGGGGCCTCACCGATCTCCAGGGGCAACTCATCGCCCGGATGGCCCTGGCCGCGGAGCGCTCACCCCGCGCCGCCGCATTCCTCCACCGCAAGCGTGGCCGACCGGGCGATGGCATTCCTCGCCCGGCCGGCATCGACTACGTCGACAGCCCGCGGCACCGTTTCGAGGTCGAGCACCACGCCTACCGTCGTCGCCTGGAGACGCTCATCACAGCCACCGATCGGAGGCTCCGCCGCGACGGCGCCCTGCGCTCGGGGCATTGATCGGCCGATCGACCCGGCGATCGCTCCCCAGGGGCCCGATGATCGGCGGCCGTTCGGATGGGGCCCGGTTCAGCCCGCCGGAAACGAAAGGGGCGCTTCGGGTGCCGCAGCCGGGGGAAGTGGCGGCAGCACCGGCACGGCCGTTGCTGGCGGCGCGGCGCGCGGCGGGAGCGCGGGGGCCGCGGGAGGGGGATTGCCGAAGAGTTCTTCGAGCCCCTCGAGCCCCCGTTCAAAACCGTCCTTGATGATCCCCTCGGCGGTGTTGTCGACGATCCGGGCGATCAGGCCGTCGATGGCGCCGGCGTCGAATTGCGGCCGATCGGACGTTCCCTTGAGCGGGATCACCAGCGGCGTCCGCAGCAGCTTCGCCAGCCGCGGCGCGCCCGCGACCAAGTCGCCACGGAAACCGATCTCGACCACCATCGCAAGCGACCCGTCGGCCCCCACGCTCCCGGCGGAGCGAAGCATGAGCTGCCCCATGTCCATCACGAGGCCGTCGTGCCAGGCGCGCCCCGCGGCGAGCCGGACGCGGACCGGCTCGGGGCGGACGCGGAGGAGGACCGCCTTGTCGCCGAACGCGAAGCGCGGATCGATGACCGCCTGGAGCTTGGCGACGAGGTTCGCAAGCGGGGCCATCAGCGGCCCCGGGGTCACCTCGAGATTCTCAAACACCATCTCCCCGGCGGCATCTCCGGCCCAGGGATCGGAAAGCGGGAGCCGGGCCCCCGCCACGTCGACGCTCACCAACCCCTGTGTCCGCATCGATCGGCCGACGATCGGAAACATCCAGTTCATCCACCGATCGGCGAGCGGCCCAGCGAGCACCATCCGCTCGACGAGCCTCCCCTTCGGCACGACGAGCTCGCCGGGAGCAGGGAGAAGTTGCACCCATGGCGCGCCACGGAGCCGACCGCCACCGAAGCCGACGTCGAAGGGCCCGAGGGCCAGCTGCCCCTCGAAGAGCCGAAGCGGCGTTTCCCCGGCGTCGAGCGCCATCCCCTCGAGGGCGCCAGTGGCCCAGGTCGTCGAGGTGTCGATCGACAGGCTCCGCAGCCACGCGGCCGACTCGTTCCGCGCCGCAGGCTGCAGCGACACCGGCAGCGCCGCCCGTACCGGCCTCTCGGGATCGGCCTCACGCACCCCGCCACGGACATTCGCCAGCCAGTTCTCCGGAAGCGGCACTTCGGTCGTCGCCGGCTCGTCGCCCGCAGCGATCGCCGCCGCTTCGGCGCTCGGGCGTCCACCGGGGGCGACGCCATCGAGGACGAGACGGACAAGCGGCTCGACCGGCGCCCGCAGAGCGAAGGGCCGGGCCGCGCCACCGGCGAGATCGAGCCGGCCTCCCGTCCAGGGGAGAAGGAGCCGCGAGAGCAGTGCCCAGTCGTAGTTGAGCGTGCCGCCGACGTCGAGGAGCGGCCGCGACGAGCAGTCGTGGACCGTTCCCACGGCCGCCGCCGCCACCGTCGACGACTCGAGCACGAGACGGTTGATGGCGACCGCATCCCCGACCGGAGCGCGGGTGAGCTCGACGAGGAGGCGGGCCCTTGGCTCGGCCCACACCTCGCGCGCCGGCGCTCCGGTAGGGTCGATCGGCGCCGTCGACCTCGGGTCGGCGGTGGTCGAAAGGGTGAGTTGGTTGCCGGTGGCATCGACGAGGAGATTGAGCCCGGCCGGTGTCTCCTGGAGATCGATCGTGCCCCATACGCGTCCCGCCGCCGGCCAGCGATCGACGGTCACCGGATCGACGAGCCACGCCGCCGTCCTCCCGACATCACACTGCCACTGGACACGGCCGCGGCAGCGGCCTGGATCGTCCCAGGGGCGCCACGCCGCGCTCGCCGCCGGCCGGCCGGCCGGGGGGGGAAGGATCGTCATACCGCCGGTGCGGAGCGAAAGGCTCGCCGTCAGCACCTCGGCGGAGGAGATGTCGACCCTGCCACTGCCGGCATCGATCGTACCCGCAGCCGTAGCCACCAATCTCGGCTCGACGATCCGACCACGGTCGATCTCGAGGTCCTCCACCTCCGCTCCGGCGCGCGTCACCTGCCACACCTCACCCTGCCCCGCAAGCGACGCCGAGGCCTCCACCGTACCGGCGAGCCGCGTCGCCGGGAGGGCCGCATCCCCGAGGAGCGCCACGAGGCGCGCCTGCCAGCGGGCCAGATCCCCTTGGAGCGACCAATCGACCGAGATCCCCGTCGACGTCGGCGCCGGCCGCAGCCATCTCCCGCCCCGCCGTGTCAGGCCGACAAGCGACGGCAGGAGCGAGGGATCGACCAGCGCCCCACCGGCCACGGTCATCTCGAGGCGGTCACCAGCCGCAGCACACTCCGAGCGCGCCGTGTCGATGACCATCGTGCCATCGGCCACCGATCCGGCCGCCGAGGCGTCGATCGTGATTTCCTCGTCGATCCAGTCGGGCCGGCCGGCTACGAGCCACCGGAAGCCGGTGACGCTGCCGGTGAGCGAGGCGGTCGCCGCGCCGTTGGCCGGCGCCCGCTCGAGGGTGGCCCGGCCGCGCGTGGTCCCGGCGAGGTCGACGCCGTGGAGATCGAGAATCTCGCCGGCATCGGCGACGAGGCGCCCGAGATCGGCCGTCCATTGGAGGTCGGAAGACTCGCTCGTTCCCGACGCCGACACCTCGAACGCCGAGGTCGCCAACCGCGCTTCCTCTACCCGGAGCCGATCCCCGCGTCCGGCACCGCGCCGCGAACGGAGCCAGCCGACAAACGGCTCCGGCCAGCGAAGTTGCCGCGTTCCCTGGGTGACCTCCAGATCCCGCGCTCCGACACGAACCTCGAGGACGCGCTCCGTCCCTTCGGCCCGCCCCGCCGCGGCGATCTGCAACTGCCCTCCGGCGACCCGGACATCGGGGCGGACATGCAATCCACCGCTGACGCTCCGCGATGCGGCGGCGAGGTCGATGTCGACGGCCAGCGCGAAGTCGTCGCCGATGAGCATCTCCGCCCATTCCCAGACAGTCCCCTGGGGCAGACCGATCCGTCCCGACGCCTCCGCCCGGAACAGGGGCGACTCGATCCGGCAATCTCGGAGCGTGACGGTCGAGCCGTCCATCAAGACGTCGATCGGCGCCTCCCAACGGTCGAGGGCCACCAGCCGCTCGAGCGTGTCGGCTCGGCAGATGGCGAGGCGGGCGCCGTCAACGCGGCCGGCCACACGCCATCCCTGGCCGGCGGCCGCTCCGGAGGGGAGTTGGATATCGAGCCGGACATCGGCCGTCCCCTCGAGCACGCGCGGGAGATCGAATCGCGCGGCGACGACCCGGCTGATGTCGAGCGGCACCCCGTTGCCCGCCACAGCCAGCGCGCGGGGCGTCGGCACACCGGGATCGCTCGGCGAGGAGATCGACCACCCACCGGCCCGCGCCAGGCTCGCAGTGGCCGCGGTGACGATCGTCGTCCGGTCGAGCCGCGACGGCGTGGGAGCTTCCTTGTGGGCCGGCGGTGGCGTGGCGAAGGCGGCGGCAAGGTCGCGTTTCGGCGCCCCGGTGTGCACGACCCGTCCGGCAAGCGTCCATCCCGCCAGCGTCGCCCCGGGCCGGAGGCTCCCGGCTGCGATCAATTCCGTGATCCGCCAGGCGTCTTCCCGTTCGGCGTCGATCACCTCGACCGAGGCATCGACGACTTCGAGTTCGAGCGACGGGATCGACTCCGCCCGCGCTGCCGCCGCGATCCAGGGGGCGAGAATGTCCTCGAAGCCACTCCCCCCGCGCCGCACCTCGACCAGCGCCTCCCCTCCCACCAGTCGCACCGTCCCCAGATCGCTGCGGTCGACGAGGAGTTGGAGCAGTCCGCGGTCGAGGATCATCCGCCGCGCGGCAGCCACGGGTCGGCCACCACGATCGACGAGCATCACGTCGCGGTACTCGATCGCCCCGAGCCAGTTCCACGTGGCGGCCCGGCTCGAGATCGCGCCGTCGATGCCCGAGAACGCGCGTGTCAGCGGCCAATCGCGCAGCGGCGTTCTCACCACCGCGACCGGCGCGAACCAGACCGCGGCGCCGATCGCCGCCAAGACCACCACCCAGCGGAGGGCCCGGCGGCCCCGCGGGCGCCCGTCAGCCTCATGCTCTCGGGTGTTTCGCGTCGCCATGGGGCGGAGTATAGGAGTGCCCCCCTGGTTTCCCGTAGGTCAGCTTTCCCCCCTCGATTGCCAGCAAATCCCCCAAGTCCTCCAAGTCCCGTGGCGTGTCGAGGTCGCGGAAGCTCTGCAGCCCCGGGTCGATCGGGTGAAACTTCTCTTCAGGGATGACGATCGCCCTGCCTGCCTGGGCGAGGCTTTCCAGGAGCGACCGCGGGTCGCGCCGGCCCGCCGCGAGATGGGCGTCGATCGCCTCCAAGGCCGCCGGCCGCAGCGCCGACAGGAGCACCTGAAGATGGCCACCTACCTCCGGCACCACCCACAGCGGCGCCCCCGCCCCGCCCAAGAGTCCCTCGCGCAACACCCCGAGGACCTGCGGACTGACCAGCGGCACGTCGCACGACACGACGAGCACCGCCGCCGCCTCGCCGCCGACGGCCCGCAGCCCGTCGGCGATCCCTGCCAGTGGCCCGGTGCCCGGCGCGCTGTCGCGCACCACCTCCACGGCGCTCGGCAGGGAAGGAAGCTCCTGCCCCGGCGCCGCCACGACGACGATCCTCCGCGCCACGCGCCCCACCCGGCCACAGACCCGCTCGAGGAGCGTCGTGCCGGCGAGCACGAGGCCGGCCTTGCCACCGGGGGGGACGATCCCGGCGCTCGCCAATCGCGACGAACGTCCGCCGGCGAGCACGATCGCAGCTGTCGAATCGATCATCGCCCCGCTCCATCCACTCAAGTATCCCCGTCGATCGCGCCACGAAGGCGAGTCTATACTTCCCGCCGCGCTCCTTTTCCCCCGCGCTCCTCGTCCCGGCCCCCTTTGCGCCGCCCCCCACCATTCGCCGGAGATCGATCCATGCCCATGCCGCTTCCCCGCGCCCTGGCTCTCCTCTCCACCGTCGTCGTGGCCCTGACCACGGCTGCGACGATCCTCCGCGCCGAGGAGATCCCGGCGACGTCGAGCCTGCCGCCGATCTTCAACGGCCGCGATCTCACCGGCTGGACGCCCCCTGCCGAATCCCACTGGAAGGTCGTCGACGGAATCCTCGTCGGCGAGAACGACGGCGAAAAGAAGGGGTCGATGCTCTACACCGAAAAGTCTTACGGCGACGTGATCCTCGAAGGGGAGGTCCGCTTCGAGGGGGAGATCGACAGCGGATTCATGCTCCGCAAGCCTGAGCTCCAGTTGCAAATCGGCGTCTCGCGCAGCCTCAAGCGCGACATGACCTGCTCGTTCTACGTCGGCAACTATCCGGAGGAAGCGCAGGCAAAGCGCGCCGGCGAGTTGCTCAAGCCGGGGGATTGGAACCGGATCCGGATCCGCGCCCGAGGGGACACGTTCACCGTCTGGCTCAACGGCGAGCCGGTGTCGCAGTACACGTCGCCGAAATACGCCGACCCGGCCCCGATCGGACTCCAGATCCA
>JBIIQL010000608.1:0-2652 GCA_044342095.1 Pirellulales bacterium | reverse complement strand
CGGGCCGCGGCCTGGAAGCTTCCTCGGGAATGCCGCACGCGTCAGCCCCCAGGGAGATCTCGAAGCACGTCCACGAGCGCTCCGCGCAGGGCGTCAGGATCGACTCGAAAGGAAAACGGCCTGGGGCCGAGCCCGCCCGGTGGATGATCGCCAGTGGTGCGGCACCGACAGGGAAGGCAGGCCCAGTCGATCCCCATCCGGACCGCGAGGGTGAAGTAGTACGGACGGACATGGTCCATCGGCATGAACTCGAGGATCCGCGTGCCCGGCCGGCAGAAGACGAGATTGGCAAGCCCGGCCCCATGGGCTCCGACGACAACGCTTGCCGCTGCGAAGTCGGCGGGCTGGTCGTCGTGTTCGGCGGGGTTGTAGATGGAAAAGCCATGCTGCTCCATCAGCGCGATCACCTCGGCACGATTCTCGAGGGTGCGACTCCCATCCACCCGGTCGACATAGAGGCGTGTCGACGGCGGCGTGGCCAGCCCCGCCCCGAGGACGTGCGACCGGAGAAACTCGGCCGGCTCCGGGGCGTAGCAACAGGGCACGCCCGGGTAGGTCGGCGCGAGGAGCCGCTCCGGCAGGAGCACCGCGGCGTCAGCCTCGTCGACCAAGACGATCTTCTCCCTCGGCATCGGAAGGGCGGCGAGAATCCGGCGGGCATTCTCCGAGCAGGGCTTGGGAACGAGGATCCTGTCGACGGCTGCCAGGTCGATCCCCGCCGCCGCGACGAGCCCCAATCGACCGAGGGCATCGAGGAGGAAATGGGCGTAGTTGGTGGCGCCGAAGTCGGTGAGCAGGCTGAGGGTCGTGCCGGGAAGTGGTGACGCCGCGCGCTGGCTCGCTGCCCAGAGCCTTTCGAAATACGGCTTGTCGAGCTGCCTTGAAAACCAGGTGTGATCGCGGAGGAGGAGATCGTCAGCGCCGACGATCCATCCCCATGGCTCGACGAGCCGCGCCCCCTCGATCTCGAGCACGCCAAGCGCCGGGATCCGGCTTTCGAGGAACGCGCCGAAATCGATCTGCGTGGGCGTCTCCGGGCCGCCGGGATAGGTCCGCGGCAGCGGCCAATCGATCGTTTCAACGCCGCGCGTCGGCCGCCAGGCGGCGTTGAATCGAGCGGCGTATTGTGCACTCCCGATCCCCACCGGACGGGCGGCCTCGGAGGCAAGCCTTCCGGGGCGTTGCCCCCTGGCCCCCGCGTAGTCCCCACGATTCTCATGCGGGAAGGGAACGTCGGGTACCGGCAGCCCGAGGAACGCGCAGAGGGGATCCCACGACGGCGTCTCCTCCCAACAGACTTCGAGGAGCCGGCCCGGCTTGTCGGCGAAGAAGGCGCGAACGCGCTCGTTGTGGACGCGGTGGAGGTCGTCGATCGGTACGCCGGGGAGGAAGCGCTCGGCGAGTTGCCGGCCGAGCTCGATCCGCTCCGCGGGGATCGTCCGCATGTGGTTGTGGAAGCTCCGCCGCCAGGTGTCGTCGTCACGGCGCCGCGTGAGGACAAAGCGGGCGTCGGGATAGCGGGCGGCGAGACGCTCGAAGAACCAAAACCAGGGGAAGTCCTCGAAGCTGTCGAACTCCCCGGTGGCGGCGATCACAGCGGCCGGGTCGCCGACGGCGGCCGGGACGAGGTCGTCGCGGATCGAGCAGTTGCGGTAGCCGAGTTCGCGAAAGCACCGCCCCAAGGTCTTCGTGCCCGACTTGGCAATCCCCACCCCGAACACCTTCGGCCGCGCGACGACCTGGATCTCCGATGACGGGGCAGATCCCGCGGCAGGACTGACGCCGGAGATCACCCGGACGAGGGCTTTGAGGAACTGGAAGGCCAAGGAGCGGGCTCCGGCAGCGGGAGACGAGACGGGGAGGTATCCTGCGACACGACGAATCGCCATGATATCGCCGGCGGGCCAAGGGACCGCCGAACGCCACCACACCCGGGAGTGGGCTGATGCCGGCCAAGCGCCTCGTCATGATTCTGGGCTTCCAGCGCTCCGGGACGACGGCGCTGTTCGAGACGCTCGCCTCGGCGCCGGGGGTGTCACCTCGTCAAGAGCATGCCAACGACGACGTCTACGACGATTACTTTCTCCGCCCCGAGCCGCAGATCCGCCCGGTCCTCGCAGCGCTCCCCGGGACGGTGCTTCTCAAGCCGGTGCGGGAGAGCCGTCGCCGGTCCCCCCTCGAGATCGCGGAGGAGTACCGCAACTACGATCTCACCATGATCTGGCTCTACCGCGATCCGGTGAATGTCTACCAGTCGTGGCTGGAGAAGCAGTGGGTGACCAACCCCCAAGGGATCGGCCAACACTGGGTGTCGCGCAACAAGAAGTGTCTCGCTTCCCGGGCCGCGCTCGGCGACAAACTGATCATCGTTCGCTACGAGGATCTCGTTACCTCTCCGGCATGCGTCGCGGCGCTCGCCGGGCGGCTGGGACTCACGGTCGAGTCGACGCTCCGAGCCGACAGCAACGCCGGCCGGACGCACGTCGCGGCGGACGTTCAGCAGGAGATCGACGCCGCGACCCGCGCCACGCTCGAGCAACTCGACGACGTCCGCTCGATCCGGCCGCCGGCGTGATCGAGGCGTGTCCGGGCGGGGCTAGCGGGAGTCAGCCGGGGGAAGCCGACGAGGCCCCCTCGACTGGCTCACCGAGG
>JBIIQL010000607.1:0-2659 GCA_044342095.1 Pirellulales bacterium | reverse complement strand
CCGAGATCGCCGTGCCGTCGATGTCGGAACGCGGGGCGGCCGACGGCGCACCGCCACCGGCGGTCGTGTCGTCGTGCGGTGGTGAGGGTGCGGGGGTGTCCATCATCAACCCGGTGCGGGACCGGGAGAACTCCCGAAAAGCAGGAACGCCCGCCTACCCTGGTAGAATACCTCCGTTAGCCCGCTCCCCCACCGCTTCCACCACCCCTTTCCAGGATCCCCCCATGTCCGCCAGACCAGCCGCGGGTGATTCCGGACTCGATTCCCTGTCGGAAGAGCGCCATTCCGCGGAGCTGAGGGGCGCTGGCCGCGTCGTCGCCAGGGTCGGCACCTCGGCGCTGCGACTCGGGGTGGTCCTCGCGATCCTCGGGATCCTCGCCCTCATCGCACCATGGGGAGCGGCCACCGCGGTCGATCTAGCCTGCGGCGTCGCCCTCGCCACGGCCGGTTTCGCCCAAATCATGCTCTCCGCCACGGCCTTCGATTGGCGTGGGTTTTGGCTGTCGCTCATCTGCGGCGCGATTTCGCTCATGGCGGGCATGGCGATGCTCGTCATTCCCCGCGCCGGCATCGAGGCGATCGTCGTCTTCGTCGGCCTGACGCTCCTCTTCGAGGCTGCCGCCAAGCTCGCCGCGGCCTGGGCTTTCCGCGATGCCTTTCCCTGGGGATGGCTGCTGTTCGACGGCCTTCTCACCGCAGCCCTCGGCTCGATCCTCCTCACGGCCCGCCCCGACGACGCCGGAACGCTCCTCGGCGTCCTCATCGGCGTGAATCTCCTCTCCAGTGGCCTCACCTTCGCGGCCACCGGATGGAGCCTACGGGAGCGGGTGACGGGCGGGCGGTGAGGCGGAGAAACCGCACCAGGAAGAACAGCCCCGTCCCCACCATCCAGGGCAGGTAGCCGGCCCACACGCCGGCCGCCCCCCAACCGCAGCGGAAGGTGAGGAACCAAACCGTCGGCAGGCTCAACACCCAGTAGCAGACGGCGTTGGCGAGCATCGGGACACGGTTGTCGAGGAGCCCGCGGAGGGCCCCCAGGCTCACCGACTGGATCACGTCACTGACTTGGTAGATCCCGGCGATGGTCACGAGCGTGCCGGCCAGGGCGGCCACCTCGGGGTCATCGGTGAACAAGCGCGCAAGCCACCGCCCGCCGGCCACGTAGAACGCCGCGCAGACCGCCATCAGGCTCGTGCCGAGGAGCATCGCGGCGACGCCGGTCCGCCGGGCGGCGTCCAGATCACCGGCGCCGGCCGCCTGCGCCACGCGAACACCGGTCGCCATCGACAGCGAGACCGGCACCATCCAGGCCAGCGATGCGATTCCCACCGTCACCTGATTCGCGGCCAGGGCCGTGGTGCCGACCCAGCCGAGCATGAGGGCCCCGACGGCAAACGCTCCCCCCTCGAGGACATCCTGCGCTGCCAGCGGCAGCCCCTGCCGGGTAAGGTGGCCGATGGCCGCAACGACAGCGCGATCCCGGGGCACGGGACCATGGCCGCCGCGCCGTCGCCCTGCCACGCGTGGATCGGAGAGCATCCACAGGGCCAGCGCCGCCGCATGCACCCAGCGGGCCACGAATGTCGCCCAGCCGGCCCCCGCCAGGCCGAGCGCCGGGAACCCGGCATGACCGAAGACGAGACACCACGCGAGGAGCGCGTTGAGAACGACCGCCATGACCATGAAACCGAACACCGGCCAGGGGCGGTCGACGGCTTCGGCCACCTGGCCGAGGACGACGGCGAGAATCGCCCCGGGCATCGACCAGGCGATCAAGAGGAGGTAACCCCAAGCCGCACCGGCGACATCGGGGGGCTGCCCGAGCTGTTCGAGCAGCGGCACGACCGCAGTGAGCGAAACGGCGATCACTCCTCCGATCATCAGCGCGAGCCAAGCTCCAGCCTCCGCCATCCGAGAGACGCCGTCCCGATTGCCGGCGCCGTGCAACTGGGCGATCGTGGGCGACACCGCCCCGACGGCGCCGTAGGCGAAGGAGAGGGCGAACATCACGAAGTTGCCGGCGAGCGCCGCCGCAGCGAGTTCAACCGCGCCGACATGCCCGATGAGGAGCGTGTCGGTGAGTTGGAGGAGCACCTGCCCGGCCTGCCCCAGCAGCATCGGGGCCACGAGCGCCAGCAGGGGGACCACGACGGGCAATCGGCCCGCCGCCCGCTCGGACTGGAGGAGGGGCGTTGGCAGGTCATTCGGTAAAGGCATCGATCCTCGCCTCAATCACCGTGCCCGCCGCCGGGCTCAACCCTTCCTCGTGCCGTTGCAGACAGCCTGGCTCGCGCTCGGGAAGCCATCAACAAAACAATCCCGCCCCCGGCGATGCCGGAGGCGGGATTGATGATGCTTGTGTGGGCTGAGGCTCGATCCAGCGGATCAGCCAGCGGCCCGGGCAAGGGCCTGCTTGCGACGCTTGGCAAGCTGCACCCCGACCAGTCCGGCGATCCCCATTCCGGCAGCCACCATGTTGCCCGGCTCCGGCACGGCGACCGCCGCGACGCGGAAGCCAATCGCTCCCGTGATGTCGCCGCCCAGCTTGAACTCGCCGACGTTGTTGGAGCTGTAGAAGCTGTCCATCGTGCTGGCGTTGGAAGCCCAGCTCCCACCGAGGGCCTGGAACTTCGACGTGTCACCGCTCTGGGCCGTGTCG
>JBIIQL010000606.1:0-2660 GCA_044342095.1 Pirellulales bacterium | reverse complement strand
CCAGCGAGCCGGCGCACCTTGCCGGCGAGTTGCTCGGCACCGATCCCCACTGGCATCATCCCCCATCGGCCGGTGGCATGGTTACCAATGATCACGGTGGCCGCGTGCTGTGTCGGATCGGCGTCGATCACCGGATCGATGCTGTAGTAGCCGAGTTTGTAGCGGAGGGCCTTCAACTCCTCCGGCTTGCCGGTGAGAAACACCCACTCTGGCATGTCCGGATCGGTCACCTCCGCCCGATACTGGGAGGCATATTCGCTGATTGCCGCAACGTCGTCCTTCTCCGGCTCGACGCTGATCGCGATGAAGCGAACCGACTTCCCGAAGTCGGCGGCCAGCCTCTCCCGGACATCCGAGAGGACAATATTTGTGCCGGGGCAGGTGCCACGGCAGTTGGTGTAGAAAAAGCTGATCACGACCGCCTGGTCCTTGACCAAATCGGTGAAGAATCGCACCTCACGGCCGGAGTCGTCGGTGAGGATCGTGTCGGGAAGATTCTCTCCGACCGACTGCCGCATCATCTGCACTGGCGGTATCGTCGCAGGTCCGGCCGCCGGACCGACGGAAGGCTCCCCAATCTGCTCGACCGCGTCACTCGCCCGGATGAGCGGACTGCCTGCGAGAAGGCCAATGAACGCAAAACCGACGGCGGATCGCCACATCTACGAGATCCTTTCAGATCGACCCCAAAGAACACCGCAGCGACAAAGGCGGCCAAGTCCGCGGCGGCACAACAGGCGTCGAGCCACCGAACATGCCCCCTCCCGGCCAGGGCTCGGGAGGGGGCCACATCCGACGTCAGATCACGGGAAGAACTGCTGCGGGGCGGGGTCGGCCGACACCGGAGGCCGCCGCGGATCAAACTGAAACATCATGTCCTGATCCTCGTGCTCGATGTTGTGGCAGTGGTAGACGAACGGCCCCTTGAACGTCCGGAACTTGAGACGCACGACGATCTCCGAACCCGGTCCGAGCATGGTCGTGTCGCTCTTGAAACTGTCGTGGTAGGGGATCGGCTTCTTCGTCTGAAGATCCGCGACCTGCTGATGCGACTCGAGATGGATGTGGATTGGGTGCCACCACCCGCCACCACCATTCTTGAGCGTCCACTCCTCGGCCGTGTCGGACTGCGGAATCGCGTTGACGAGGTTCTCGTTCCAAAACTGCCCGTTGATCGCCCACGCCCCGTTCTTCCGCTCGAAGTTGAACGTCCGCTTGGCGACCACCTCGCTCGCCTCGATCTTCACGTTCGGGCGAAGGGGCGAATTGACGTTCACGGTCGCATCGGGATACCGCGTATCCCGTGGCCCGACGATGAACTTCAGCACCCGGTGGCGATAGGGGGGCACTCCGGTGACCGTCGTGCCGTTCTCGCTCTCGAGTTTGCTCGTCGGCCCACGGGGATCCATTTGCGGGAGGATGTTCTCGAGATAGACCTCCGTCCCCGGCTTGTACTTGCTGAAGTCGACGATGATGTCGGCCCGCAGAGCGGGGCCTCCGAGGAAGCACTGCGTCTGCTGCGGCTTGGGAAACAACCAAGCATCCTTCGAGATTCGAAGGAACGGGGAGTTATCGCTGAGGCGAAACCGGAAAACCCGGGCGTTGGACGCAACGAGGACTCGGAACCGGTACTTCCTCGCCTCAACCTTCAGATACGGATAGACCTTGCCGTTGACCCGGGTCACATTGCCGAGATAGCCGTTGTGCCCGTTGCTGTTGTAAACAAGTTGGCCCGACGTGTCGAAAACGTCGTCGCGAATGACCAGCGGCAGATCGTAGGGATTGCGATACTCCGGACCGACATCCGACACCCCCTTGATACCGGGGAGAACGCCGCCACTGATCAGACCCAACTCGAGGTCGTCAAGCGTCGGCGCGACACCACCACCACAACCGCGAGCGACATGGGTCGCCGTGAGGTGCACCGAATGATCGTGATACCACATGGTGCTCACGGATTCGGAGTAATCGAAGGGCCCACTCTGCCCCCCCTTGAGCCGCGGCACGCAGTTCGGATAGTAGTAATCGCGCCCTTGGCCCGGCGTGATCAGGAAGTTGGGGTGTCCGTCCGAATGCGACGGCCAGTGCCCGCCGTGCATGTGGAGTGACATCTCGTTGGGGAGATCGTTCACCATCCGAACGATGGCCGGTTGCCCGATCCGAAAGCGAAACATCGGCGGCAGACCACCGGGAAACATCGTGCCATCGGCCTTCCGGCCGACATAGCCCCAGAAGTTGGTCGCTGGGATCTTCATCGTGCTCGGCAGGAACTGATACGCCCCCGCCATGTGGTGCATCTCGTAATACTGCACCGGAAAGCGATCCCAGTCGGCGGGATGGTCAAACCATTCAGGAGCCACACCATGGAGCACGCTCCCGACCGGCGAGGAGTAGCCGGGGGGGAGCGTGCCTGTCGACATCGGCGGCAGCCACTGCGGGAAGATGAGAGGATCGATCCACCGCGGGATCTGGTCGTTCTTGAGGGCATTCGGAATCGCGCTGAGATCGACCGTCATCGGCGAATCAGGGAGTTTGAGCTTCGGAAACGACGGCAGCGCGGCGACGGCATGCACGGCCGGAGCGCCGACGACGGCAGCGGTCGTGGCTGCCCCCTTCATGAAGAGGCGACGGCTGGCACCACCAGCCTCGCGCGACGACAG
>JBIIQL010000604.1:0-2661 GCA_044342095.1 Pirellulales bacterium | reverse complement strand
GGTCGAGGCCGAGCGTCCCTGCGCCGCGTGTGACGATGAGGCGGACGTAGCCATCGGGAAGCTTGTTGGCGGCGAGGGTGTCGTTGACGGCCTTGGCGACCGCCTCCTTCGTCATCGGGATCTCCAGCGCGATCGCCCGGGCGCTGTCCCAGAGGCGGTCGAGATGGGCTTCCATCCGGAACACACGTCCGGAGTAGCTCCGCATCCCCTCGAAGACGCCGTCCCCATAGAGGAGGCCGTGGTCGAACACGCTGACGCGGGCCTCGTCCTCGGGGACGAGACGGTCGTTCATGAACACGATGCGAGGCATGGCTGTCACCTTCGGGAAGGACGCCGACGCGACGGGGCGTCCCGGGGGATTTCAGGGGATGGCGTCGGAGGGCAGACGGCGGGGCGGTCAGGCCTGCTCGACCCGTCCGGCGACCAATCGCACGATCCGGTCGGCCCGCCTCGCGATCGACTGGTCATGCGTGACGAGCACTATAGAAAGGCCGTCGGTGTGGTTCAACTCGCACAGCGCGTCGAGGATCCCGCCGCCGCTGGCCTCGTCGAGATTGCCGGTCGGCTCGTCGGCAAGGAGCAGGCGAGGCTGGCCGACGAGAGCCCGGGCGATCGCCACCCGCTGCATCTCCCCCCCCGACAGTTGCCTGGGCTTGTGGTGGAGACGCCCGCTGAGGCCGAAGCGGTCGAGGAGCGCCTCGGCCCGCCGGCGGGCCTCCCCCTTGTGGCGAAACCAGTCGGCGATCGAGAACCGGACGAGGAGGGGCGCAAGCACGTTCTCGAGCGCCGAGAGCTCCGGGAGGAGGTGGTAGGCCTGGAAGACCATGCCGATGTCGGTGTTGCGGAGGCGGTCGCGGCGGGCGCTTGGGAGGTTGTCGATCCGGCTGCCGGCGAGATGCACTTCCCCGGAGTCGGGGGCATCGAGGAGCCCCATGAGGTGGAGGAGCGTGCTCTTCCCAGAGCCGCTCTGGCCGATCACCGAGACGAAGCCGGCCGGCTCGACCTCGAAGTCGACGCCGCGCAGCACCTCGAGCATCCCACCGCCGGAACGGTAGGCCTTGCGGACGCCGCGCACCTGGAGGAGCGGGGCCCCGGAGGGATCGATCGCGCGATTGGTGTCAATCATGGCGCAGGGCCTCCACAGGATGGAGCCGGGCGGCCCGCAGGGCCGGCAGCACGCTCGCCGCCACCGCGATCCCTACCGCACCGGCGATGATCCAGGCCACCGTCCACGCGTCGACGATCGTGGGGATGCGGAAGAAGTAGTAGATCGAGGGATCGAAGACCCGCTCCCCGGTACACCATTCGACGAGCACGCGGATGCGGTTGATGTTCCAGGTGATTCCGAGGCCGAGGGCGAGGCCGGCGCCGGCGCCGACGAGGCCGAGGAACAGGCCGTAGCCGAGGAAGATGCCGGCTACGCCTGAGGAACTGGCGCCGAGCGATTTGAGGATCCCGATGTCGCGGGTCTTCTCGACGACGATCATGAAGAAGATCGCGAGGATCCCGAAGCCTGCCACGGCGACGATCATGAACAGGAGGATGTTGAGGACGGCCATCTCCATGTCGACGGCGGAGAGGAGCGGGCCCTGCTTGTCCTTCCAACTTGAGACCGCATACATGTCGGCAGGGAAGGCCTCCCTGAGACGATCGCGGACGGCCTCGAGATCGGCGCCGGGGCGGAGCTTGATCTGGATCGAGTTGACGCTCGCCAGACCCGTCTGCGGATCGATCATCCCCCGCGCCTTCTCGAGCTGTTCGATCGGCACGAAGACGAAGTTCGAGTCGTACTCGCTCATCTTGCTCTCGTAGAAATCGACGATCGTGTAGGTGTCGGTGACCGCCTTCGGGGGCGTACCGGCTGTCGGGAAGGTGATCTTCACGTCGTCGCCGGGGAGGACGAGGAAACGGTCGATGCCGGCGGAGTCGCGGAAGCTCGCCAGCCCGATGCCGGGAACGATGCCGGTGAACTGCTCCCGGGAAGGATCGAACGTGCGCCCCTGCTCCTCCGGTTTGGCGGCTCGGAAGGGATCGAGGGGAGCGCTCGGAGGATGGGCCTCGGCGGTCGGCGGAAGCTCGCCGGGAGGGGCCGCGGCCGTGGCGACAGCCGCCGACGTCTCGGCGAGAACCGCATCGACCTGATGATCGACCGGGCGCACCGGGCCGGCGGACGGGCCGCCGGCCTGCTCGCTCCCCTGGAGCTCAGCCTGCCGCTGCCGCCAGGCCCGCTCCCGCTCGACGCGCATCCGACGGTGGGGCCAGCCGGCCCCTTCGAGGGCCGGCCGCGTCGCCACCTGCTGGTCCTCGGTCTGGCTGTCGATCGTGTCGTAGCCGCCGTCGCGGAGCCCGAACGACAGCTGCCGGCGGTTGTCCGGATGCTGGAGATAGCGGCCGAAATCGCTCACCCTCGCGTGGGTCGTCTCGTCGATCCCGATGAGCATGATCTGCCGCGTCACCCACTGGCCGCGGACCTGGAAATTGAGCATCGCCGGCACGGCCACCGTCGGTGTCATCCCCTCGATGTCGTCGCCGCCGGCGCGGAGGATCTCCTCCATGTGCCACTGCGGGTCCTGGAAGCCGGAGAGGGAATGGCTCTCAAAGACGATGTCGGAGAGGATGCCGTGGATCCGCGACTGCATCTCGTGGGCGAAGCCGGCCATC
>JBIIQL010000605.1:0-2661 GCA_044342095.1 Pirellulales bacterium | reverse complement strand
TCGAGAGGAGCTTGGAGAGGCTCGAGATCATGAGCGTCTTCGCGAGCCCGGGCACCCCCTCGAGGATGCAGTGACCCTTGCAGAACAGGGCCGTAAGGAGGAGATCGAGGACGTGCTCCTGGCCGACGATGACGGCCCCCAACGCCCGGGTCATCCTCCGGTGGGCATCGGCCACCATCTCGGCCTCGGCGGCCACGGCAGCGGGGTCTCGGGAGACACTTCCTGCAGCAGACTGGGCAACAGACGACATACGCGGATTCCTCGACGTTTTCCCGAATCTTGTTTGGTGGTCCCGATCCTGCTCGAGCCCCCCGGTGGCCCTGAGAATACCCGACAAAGGCGCGTCGTGCCGGGGGCTCGGCCAGCTCCCCAGCCGGGGGATCCAGGCTCCCCCCGGCCGCGCCCGTCGGATGACCTATCATTGGACACTCGCTCCGTCGGTCGCCCACTCGTTTCCAGCTCCCACCCCGTCCGACGGCACTTTTCCCCATGCCCACTCCCGCCGCCCCCGCCGACCGCTCCCCCGCCCCGCCCGGGCAGGCTGCCGGCGCGGACACCGGGGGCATCGTCCTTTTCGACGGGCACTGCAACTTCTGCAGCGGCGTCGTCAACTTCCTCATCGACCGCGATCCGCACGGCCGGCTGAAGTTTGCCGCGCTCCAGTCGGAGACCGGCCGGCGGCTCCTCGCCGAGCATGGCCTACCGATCCCCGATGAGCCCGACACGATGGTGTTCATCGTCGGGGGCAAAGCCCTCGTCCGCTCCGATGCGGCCCTGGCGACGACGAAGTATCTCTGCGGCCTCTGGCCGCTGGCCCGGGTCGGCTCTCTCGTGCCGCGCTTTCTCCGCGACCCGGTCTACAAGCTCGTGGCCCGCCATCGCTACCGGTGGTTTGGCCGCACCGACGCCTGCCGCGTTCCCACGCCGGCGCTGCGGGCCCGGTTCCTCGACTGAGGTCTACGCGCCGTCGCGGCCGTAGCCGTAGCGCTCGAGAAACGGCCCCCAGCGGCGGGCGATCTCGGCAGCGATGCGGGGATCGTGCCGGTAGGATCCGGCGCGGTATTCCTTCATCCCCCGGGCATGAGCCTCGAGCTTCGGGCGGACGGCCTCGAAGTCGCCCACGTCGAGCCGGTCGTAGGCCGTGCGGAGGGTGCCCACCGGATCGGCGACGAGATCCTCATATCGAACTTCATGGAGCCGGCTCGGGTCGAGCGTGGCCCGATCGCGCTCGAAGGCGGCATACATCTCCTCGAAGGCCGAGAAGACGTATTCCTCGAGGCCATCGCCACGATCGACCTGCATCCCCTGGCCGTCGTGGAGCGATCGCCACAACTTCATCGTCGAATTGAAGACCGCCTGAGGATCGCGAACAACATGGAGAAATCGCGACTCCGGAAACATCCCCGCAAGCACGCCGACGCGCGCCGTGTGCGGCGGGCTCTTGAGCACCGGCCGGCGCGGATCGGCGACGGCGAGGAGCCCGAGGAAGCGGCGGAGCGTCGCCTGCCAGCGGGCCAGCTCCGCGGGGGGGAGCTTGGTGAGGTCGAGCGCTTCTGGATACGGCGGGCTCGTGACCGGGAATGCCATCCGCCGGTAAGGCGACGGGGCCCCGAGATTCATGAGGGCAAACTCATCTTCTTGCGGCCGGTCGAGCCCGGCGGCCATGTCGTCCATCGGCCGCTTGGCGGGGACGATCAGCTTCACCAGCGGGGCAAGGGCCCGTTCGGTGAGGAGAAAGTGCCCAGGGGCGTAGCACTGGTAATAGTTGGGGCAGCAGAAGCGGTCATCGAGCATCATCAGCTCGTGGAGGAGCGTCGTGCCCGACCGCCAGTGGCCGAGGATGAAAAGCGGAGGCGGCGTCTGTGGGGGGCTCGCGAGTTGGCGGCCGAAGCGGAGGTTTGAGATCGGCTCCATGACCGAGTTGAACGCCGCCGCGGCCGTGATCGTGACCATCAGCCCCCACCGGCTCAGGTCTGCCCGTCCACCATGTTCGGCGACCAGCGGCAGCCATACGCCCAGCGGCATGCCGTGCCAGAACCTCGGCGCCCAGAAGGGCCAGGCCCGGTAATCCTTCTCCGCGGCGGGGCGCTTGGCAGGGGCCGCTCCGGCCGAAGCGGCCGAGGCTTGCGAAGCCTCGAGCGTGGGGCGTGTAGCGGCGGGCGGTTTGACATCCATGACGATTCACCTGCTCCGCGGGCCTGAAGCAGGCCCGGCTGGAGCCATGATAGCGATCGAGGTCGCTTTCCTTCACCACCGGTTTGCGGCCGCGCGGCGGGAAGATTCGTGCTTCACGCCAGAATCTCACCGATGACGCGGGCGGGTTTCACGCCGGTGAGCCGTTCGTCGAGGCCCTGGAAGCGGACGGCAAAGCGCTGGTGGTCGATCCCGAGGAGATGGAGGAGCGTGGCGTGGATGTCGCGAACGTGGACGCCCCCCTCTACCGCCGCAAATCCAAAATCGTCGGTCTTGCCGTGCACGCAGCCCGGCTTGAAGCCGCCACCGGCAAACCACATCGTGAAGGCGTCGATGTGATGGTTGCGGCCGGTGCTCTCCCGCTTCTCCCCCATCGGCGTCCGCCCGAACTCCCCTCCCCAGACGACGATCGTGTCATCGAGAAGCCCACGCCGGGCCAGATCGAGGACGAGCCCGGCACTGGCCCGG
>JBIIQL010000602.1:0-2664 GCA_044342095.1 Pirellulales bacterium | reverse complement strand
GAGGATGTACGCGGCCGTGAGAATCACCGTGAAGGCGGAGCAGACGGCGAGGAGACGGCTGTAGTTCCAACTCGAAAGCGTCACGAGCACCTCGCCGATGAAGCCGCACAACCCCGGCAGCCCGAGCCCGGCGAAGAAGATCGCCACGGCCAGCGAGGCATAGAGCGGCATGCGGTTGAAGATGCCTCCAAACTCCTCGAGGTTGCGGTGGTGGACGCGGTCATAGAGGACGCCCACCATGAAGAACATGCCGGCAGAACTAATGCCGTGGGCGAGCATCTGGAACATGGCGCCGTTGACCCCCTGGGCCCAGGCATCCCATTGGTACTCGTGTCCGGCCACCGCGCTCCAGACACCGAGACCGAGCATGACATAGCCCATGTGGCTCACCGAGCTGTAGGCCACCATCCGCTTGAAGTCTTTTTGCGCCAGCGCCGCAAAGGCCCCGTACACCATCGACACGACGCCGAGCCCGCACACCAACCAGGCGAACGACAACCCCGCCCCGGGGCAAATCGGATAGCAAATGCGGAGGATTCCGTAGCCGCCGAGCTTGAGGAGAACGCCAGCGAGAATCATCGAAATCGGCGTCGGTGCCTCGACGTGGGCATCGGGCAACCAGGTGTGCACGGGCACGACCGGCACCTTGATGACGAAGCCGATGAGGAGGAGCAGGAAGGCCCACGACTCGAGCGTCATGCCCCAGAACGACGTGGCCGCGAAAGGGGAAGCCGGGGACTGACCGATCGCCGAAAGCGCCAGGAGATTGAAGGTGTGAATCGGCTTGGGAGCCGAATGGACGGCCGTCAGTGCCGCCGCCCGATCGGCCCCCTCGAGGGCCGGGCTGACGACATGAGTGGCGAGCAGTTGGTCATCGGAGAGCGTGCGGACGTCGCTGGCGAAGTAGAGCATCAGGATCGCCAGGAGCATCAACACGCTCCCGGCGAGCGTGTAGAGGAAGAACTTGATCGCGGCATACTCGCGGCGTGGCCCACCCCAGATCCCGATGAGGAAGTACATCGGGAGGAGCATCACCTCCCAGAAGACGTAGAACAGGAAGAAGTCGAGGGAAACGAAGACCCCGATCATTCCGGTTTCGAGGAGGAGGAACAGGATCCAGTAGGGGCGAACATGCTTCTCGATCGGCCAACTCGCCGCCGCGGCGAGCACCGAGAGGAACGTCGTCAGGAGCACCAGCGGCATGCTGATCCCGTCCACGCCGAGGAGATACTCGATGTGGAAGGCAGGGATCCACGGCTGCTTCACGACGGCCTGCATCCCCGCATCACCGACGGCAAACTGCCCCGGGCTCCCCGCACCGAAAATTGCGGGCACCGCCATCCAGAGCGAGAGGAAGAAGACGGCGATCGTCGTCGCCAGACCGACCCAGCGAACCGAGTCGTCCTTGCCACGCGGAATGATCGGCAGCGCAAGGATCCCGGCGACGATGGCGGGCAGAAAGAGAATGAGCGTGAGGGGCCAGAACGCGGGTTGCGTGACGGCCAGAGTCGGTGCGATTCCCATGGGGCGTTGATCCGGGGAGGAACTGTGTGCGGTGCTGGGCGGAATGGGACGCCGGGCGGAGCGATCAGCCGGCAAATGACGAACGGAACAGCAATCCGGCGAGGACGAAGATCGCGACGGTACCGAGGGCGATGAACATGACGTACTGGCGGAGTTGACCGGTCTGCAGTTTCTTGAGCTCGATTCCGGCGCCGTAGGTGGCGCTCGCCGTCGAGTTGACGAGGCCATCGATGAGCGTCCGGTCGATCCAGGCGTCGAATCCGGCCACCTGCTTGGCTCCCCAGGCGAGCCCTTCGATGAACCGATCGATGATCCCCTTGTCGGTACCACTCACGAGCCGGGAGATGCCGAGCACCGGGAGGACGAACAGAAAGCGATAGATCTCGTCGAAGTACCAACGGTTGGCGAGGAACGTGGAGAGCGGCTTCACCGCCGAGGCCACCACGGCGGGCGGAATGATCCCCCAGACGTACATCGCCGCCGCGAGGAGCACGCCGGTGGCGGCCGTAGCGAAGGCCGTCAGCGAGGCGGTGACGTGGATGTCGTGGGCATGGCTGGCATGCTCCGCCGGCACGGTAAAGGCCGAGAACAACAAGCCGCCAAGCTCGAGCCCACCGGTGCCGGCGGGCCGGGCCTGCTCGATCATGTTGGCGATGCCGAAGCCCCCGGGCAGCGTCCAACCGGCGACAACCGCCAGGATCGACAGGGCCACGAGGGGATAGACCATGACCGGCGGGGACTCGTGAGCATGTTCATGAACGTGGTGGTCGCGGGGGCGGCCGGCGAACGTCATGAACCAGAGGCGGAACATGTAAAACGCCGTCAGCATCGCGCCGCCGGCGACGGCGTAGAAGAGGATCGAGTGGGACGGGTTCTCGCGGGCGAAGAGAAGAGCCTGGGCGAGGATCGAATCCTTCGAGTAGTAGCCGCTCAGGCCGATGTCGAGGAACGGAACCCCGGCGCCGATGATCGCCAGACAGCCGACGAGCATCGTGCCACTCGTCCACGGCATCACCTTGGCAAGCCCCCCCATCTTCCGCATGTCGTTGGTGTGACAGGCGTGGATCACCGACCCCGAGCAGAGGAAGAGGAGGCTCTTGAAGAAGGCGTGGGTGACGAGATGGAACAAGCCCGCCAGCC
>JBIIQL010000603.1:0-2664 GCA_044342095.1 Pirellulales bacterium | reverse complement strand
GGGCGTAATAGTTGGCCGCGATCGGCTCGGCGTCGACCGCTCGCTTCGCAAGTGCCAGCCCTTCGCTCACGTTCGCCGGGGCGACGACCCGGGCGAGGAGCACGAGCGCGCCAGCGTTGTCGGGCGCGAGTTCGATCCCCTTGCGAAGGGCCGACTCGGCCTCGGCGCCGCGGCCCTGTCCGAAGGCCATCTGCCCGAGACTGATCCAGGCCTCCGCCGACGACGGCGCCTGGTCGCACCACCCCCGCAGCACCGCAAGCGCCTCGTCGCCACGGCGGGCCTTGGCCAACAGCGCCGCCAAGAGCGCCCGCGATGGTCCCGCGTCGGCGTCGAGTTCTATGGCTCGCTTGGCGGCCTCCTCGGCCGCAGCCATCTCCCCGCGGCGGGCGAGGAGGACGGCGCCATCGTGGTGGGTTGCCGCAGCCCAGGCGCGCGGCGCCGCCGCATCGGCGTCCTGGGCCGTCCCCGACCGATAACGATCGACCTTCGCCCCCTGGATCCGTGCGACCGCCTCGAGGTGAACCTTCGCCCCGTCCTGGTCGCCAAACGCCAACAGCGCCCTTCCCAGCCCCTGGTGCGCATCGCGGGAATCGCCATCGATCTCGAGGGCGTGTTCGTAGGCCGTCTTCGCAGCGTCCGTCTCCTGCTCGGCAGCCCGGGTCTTGCCGAGGGCACACCAGGCGGGGGCGGAGCGCGGATGGGCCTTGAGGAACACTTCAAGCAGTTCGGCCGCGGCCGCAAACTCCCCCTGTTGCAGAAGCGCCTCGGCCAATTGCCCCACGACTGGCAGCGCGCCTGGATCGATCTCGAGCGTCTGCCGGTAGCGTCGCTCCGCCTCGGCGGGATTTCCCTGTTCGAGGGCCGCATCGCCGAGCTGACGGATCGATTCGGAAAACCGTGGATCGAGCGTGAGGACGTGCTCCCAGAGCCTCACCGCCCCCTCCGCATCGCCGAAATGCCGGTGGACGACGCCGAGGAGATTCCATCCCGCCGGATCGCGGGGCGCGGCGCTGGCGATCGCCTCGGCGAGGGTGAAGCACTCGTCTCGAAGGCCGGCTGCCTCGGCCGCCTCCGCGGTCTGCCCGTCGGTCGCGAACGAAGGGCGACGGAGAAGATCGACCTTCGCTGGATCGACCTGGCCAGGATTGATGTTCACGTCGCTGCTCGGCTCAGCAGCGCTCGGCCGGGGTGCGGTGGACGGCCTGGCAGCGTCCTTGGGCCGACCACAGCCACTCACCAGGAGACCGCAGAGCAACCCGGCCGCCATCCCGGTGCGGCGAGCCCAAGGCCACGCTTTTCCCCCTGCTCCCGCCCCTCGCATGCTCCCCTCCTCACCCAACCATCCCCCCCCCAGAGGACTCAGAGTTGTCACTCTCCCGAGTATACGTCTCCCCCGAGTCAGATTTTCAACGGTACGCCGACGTCACATTGACCGCCCGGTCAGACGAAGGCCGACAAGCCGGCCCACGTCGCCTACAACGACAACCTCGCCCACCTCCGCGACATCGACCGCAGTCTGGCCACGGAGAAGGGGCATCGGTTTGCCGACGTCCACGGCGCGATGGTCGACGCGATGACGAAGGATCAGCTCGCCGCCGGCGTGAACCTCGCCGCGGAGTTTCCTCACACGCCGTTCGACGAGCCGTTCGCCCACTTCCAGGCGGCCGTCGCGGAGAAGCAAAACTTCGAAACGTTCATGATCAAGCAGATCGTCACCGACTTCCGCCTCATCCCCGACTTCGATACCGATGCGCAAGCTCAGGCCGCCGCGAAGGTGCTCTCCGGCAAGCTCATGAAGCGTTGGGAGGCGCTCGACCAGGCGGCCCGGGAAAGGCTCGTGCCGGTCACCTTTACGCTCCGCATCGAACCGACGGCGGGCTGATCGGCCGTCGTCCTCAAGGCCGCTTGAGGCGCTCGAGAGCCTGCTTGGCCTGCTCGTCGTCCGGATCGAGCGCGAGCGCCTGTTCGTAGGCGGCGGCCGCTTCTTCGCGGTCGCCGCCGCGAAAGAGGGTGTCGCCGAGGAGCGTGAAGTGGGGAGCGGTGGGATCGAGGTCGGCCGCCCGCCGAGCCGCTTCGAGCGCTGCCGCCGGGTCGAGCGTGGCCTCGGCCCGGGCCAGGAGCGCGTGCCCTTCGGCACGCTCGGGCGCCAGGGCCACCACGGTCTTGAGCGCCTTCGTCGCCTGCTCGGGGAGTTCAAGCGTGAGGGCGAGCTTGCCGATCCCGTACCAGGCCGCCGGGTTGGCGGGATCGCGGTCGCACCATTCCTGGCGGAGCCTCATCGCCTCGCGGGTTCGCCCCGATTCGGCGTAGAGCGTCGCCAGGGCTTCGCGACTGTCGTGATCGTCGGGATCGAGTTCGAGCGCCCGTCTCCAGCCGATCGCGGCGCGGGTCGTGTCGCCGAGTCGAGCGTGGCCCACGGCCGCCCAGAAGTTGACCGTCGCCGCCCACGGGGCCGGGCCTCTTCCCTGGAGGGCCTCGAGGGGGCGGACGGGATGGGCCGCGTCGCGCCGGTCGCGGAGGCGGTGCTCGAGTTCGAGGCTCACAGGGAGCGGTGTCTCTCGACCAAGGTTACCGAGGGCCTCCGCCATGCCGTGGCTGGCGTCGCGCGACGTTGGCTCGACCTCGAGCGCCTTCTCAAACGTCTCACGCGCGGCGCCGAAGTCT
>JBIIQL010000601.1:0-2668 GCA_044342095.1 Pirellulales bacterium | reverse complement strand
CTGGCGGTGACCGGAACGGCCGTGCCGGAGATCGATCCGGCCTCCTTCGGCAGCGCCCTCTCGCTCGTTCTCGGGGCCCTCGGCCTCGCCGAGCGGAAGCGCCGCCGCGTGATCGGCTGACGCTCGGCCGCTGCGAGAACGGCCTTGTGGTCTTCGCCGACAGTCCATCCCCGGGCCGGGCCCTTCAAAATGCCCGGCCCGGGGCGACTGGTGGGGGGAGCGAGATTGAGGGCGCGAATGTGGTGTGCTCGCGCGTTGGCCGCTCATCCGTCTCGCGCGGCGCGGGCTGATCGGAGTCGACCAGCGATGTCGGTGTCGATGGCACCCCCGAGTCGCTCGGCGAGCGTCAGGCATGCCGGCCAGTCGATCGTGCCTTGTCGAGCCGCGACCAATCCGCGGATGAGCGCTGATCGCAGCCCGCGCGCTGCGAGCAGCGACACCGCGTCAGCCAGGGTTGGCCAGAGGGCTGCTTCCACGGTTTGCCTCGTCGAAACGTCGAAAGGCGGCAAGCTCGAAGATGCGGGCCGCGAGCGTCGCCTCCCAGGCGCGGTCGTCAATCTCCTGCCAGTCTCCCGCGGCGCGGCGGACGTCGCGGACGGTGACAAACAGGTCGTCGGCCACGGCGAGCCGTTGTGCCGGTGAAAGGGCCCCGGCCCATGCCGCGTCGCTCGCCCGCACCCGCTCTCCGGCGAGCGCTTCAAAGAGATTCCACCGCCCAGGCGGAGCGAGCAAGTCGGCAGGTCGGGTCTCGGAGGCCATGCCGCAAGCGTACCGCAGGGAACGAAAAAAAGATGAAAAAGGACAAAGGAAGGACAAATGGTGGCAGCCACCAAATCTGGGTTCCCTTCGATCGGATGCTTGTTGCCCAGGCGAAAACGGAGCCGCTGCTCCTCCTCACCAACGACGGCCTGCTTGCCGGCTACGGCGACTGCATCGAGCTCGTTTCGCCGCGACCGCGGCGGAGGTGAGTGGCTCGGCCCCCGAGTTCGCCGCCGGGATCGCTTCGCGGATCGACGGTGCCCCCCCATCAAGGCCGCCGGACGGGAAAAGATTTTTCCGGGCTTGGGAATCGCCGTAAGCCATTGTTGGAATATGGCTTACGGCCAGCTCGCCGATTTTTCTCGAATCGGTCGCTGTCAGGTTTTGGCTTGGGGACGGCTACTTACCAGTGTGGGCTGTCCTTTTGTGCGACGGCCCATGGGCCCTCCCAGACCAAGAGAACCTCCCATGGCACAGCCATCCGCGTCTGAAGCCTTCCACCGGATCGTCACCCGTCACTCGAGCCAAGGCAACGCCTCGTCGGGGCTTGTGAATGTGACCTTCTTCGTCGGGGCCGGGTTTTCCAAGACCTGGGACACCACCTCGCCGACGGGGAACGAGCTGTTCACCTTCCCGAAGGAATTTCTCGCCGGGATGGCGGACGACATCGAGATCGACGAGCTCCTCGCCCTCCCCGGCTATCCGACGATCGACGACGCGGCGCCGGCGGCCTTCAAGGAGCTGCTCTACAACCTCTCGATGCAGCTGAAATACCCCGGGATCCGCACCCGCTACATGGATGAACTGAGCATCCGCTTCGTGATCGACGAGATCAAGGCGGTGGTGCAGAAGCGCTTCGAGACGATCAGCCGGCTCAACTATCTCGATGAGGCGACCGGCCGGTTTCCGGCGCCGCCTGAGCCGACGGCCAACCAGACGAAGATCCTCGACTTCTTCCAGTGGATGAGCAGCCACCAGGCGATGAAGGAGGGGGCGGCGCGGGGCGTGCACGCCCAATTCCTCTCCACGAACTACGACTACGTCGTCGAGACGATCCTCGACAACGTCGGGGAGAAGAACGCCCTTCGCAATACTTACCGGGGGATCACGCCGGCCCGGATCAACGGCCGGCGCAACCGGAATGTCGTCCAAGATCACTGGTCGATCAACTCGCTGATCAAGATCAACGGCGGCTTCGAGATCGTCCCCAGTGGCGATGCCTTCGACTTCGACTACCGCCGGCGGTCGTTTGACGCGATCCGGGAGGCGGCCCCCGAGATCATGATGCCGTCGAAGGAACAGAACTACGTCAACCTCTACTTCTCCTCGATCTTCCCCAAGGCCGTCCGGCTCCTCCAGGAGAGCGACGTGCTCGTGATCGTGGGTTACAGCCTGTCGGAGGAAGACGCGCTGCTGCGATTCCTCATCCGGCAGTTCGCCGAGGATCTGCGAGACGTCCATGGGAAGTCGATCTTCTACGTCGACTACACCGACGCCGATGTCCTCGAGGAGCGCCTCCAGGGGTGCTTCCGCTACATGAACCGGATGGATGTGAACAACGTCTTCACCTTCTCCGGCGGCTTCGTCGAATGGATCGACCAGATTCTCCGCCGCACCTGAGTCCCCCCCGAGCCCTCGACAGGCCAACGATGAAAACCTTTCTGACGGCTGATTGGCACATCGGCGAAGAACGCTTCGAGCTCATGCAGCGCCCCTTCCGGGCGGTTTCGGAATACATCGACGCACTCGTCGCCCACCACAACGCCGCCGTGGCGCCGGACGATCTCGTCTATGTCAACGGCGACGTCCTCTACCAGAAGGCGTCGGCGGAGGTGTATCTCCCCCATGTGGCCCGGTTCCATGGCCGCAAGATCCTGCTGCGGGGCAATCACGACAGGCCCTTCACCGA
>JBIIQL010000600.1:0-2672 GCA_044342095.1 Pirellulales bacterium | reverse complement strand
CATCATGATCGCGTTCTTCTTGACGATTCCGATGAGGAGAATGATGCCGATCATCGCCATCACGTCGAGCTGGCTCCCCGTCCACTGAAGCGCCAGCAGCGCCCCCAGGCCGGCGCTCGGCAGCGTGGAGATGATCGTGAGGGGATGGACCACGCTCTCGTAGAGCATGCCGAGAACAAGATAGACCGTGACGACAGCGGCGAGAATGAGCAGTGGCTGGTTGGCGAGCGCCTCACGGAACACCTGCGCCGTGCCTGAGAAACTTCCGCGGACGGTCGCCGGCATCCCCAACTCCGCCGTCTTCGCCTCGACCGCCTCGACCGCCGTTCCCAGCGACACGCCGGGGGCGAGGTTGAACGACACCGTCGCGGACGGGAACTGGGCGGTGTGATTGACCTGGAGCGGAGCGTTGCCGGTGGCGAGCGACGCCAGTGATTCCAGCGGCACCTGGAGCCCGTTGGCTCCGGTCACATGGAGGCTCGAGAGGGCATCCGGCCCCTGAAGGAACCCTGACTCCAACCCCATCACGACACGGTACTGACCGAGCGGCCGATACATCACCGACACCTGCCGTTGGCCGAAGGCGTCGTAGAGGGCATCATCGATCTGGCGGGGCGAGATCCCGAACCGGGCCGCTGCGTCGCGATCGATCGTCAGCCCCGCCTGGAGCCCGCGGTTCTGCTGATCGGAGCGGATGTCGGCCAACTCCGGCATTCCGCGCATCGCCCGCACGAGCTTCGGCCCCCATTCGTTGAGATCGGCGAGGTTGTCGCCGCGGAGGGTGAATTGATACTGCGAGCTGCTCGGCCGGCCGCCGATCCGTAGGTCCTGCACCGGCTGCATGATCATCGTCGCGCCGGTGAGCTGCGAGAGCTTCCCCCGCAGCCGGCCGATGACCTGATCGGCGGCCATGCCATCGCGCTCCTCCTTCGGCACGAGGCTGATGAACATCCGCGCCGCGTTCGGGCTCCCCCCCGCCGCGCCGCCGGTCGACCCGGTGATCCCGGCGACGGCCGGATCCTCCTTCACGGCGAGCGAAAACTTGGTCAACAGCGCGCTCATCGTCTGAAAGGAGGTGTCCTGATCGGCGTCGAGGGTGCCGGTGATCCGGCCGGTGTCCTGCTGCGGAAAAAATCCCTTCGGCACGATGACATACATCCACCCCGTCAGCGCGATCGTCGCCAGGTTCACCCCCATCGTGATCCGCGGATGCCGCATGACGACGCCGAGGAGACGACCGTAGCCCCACGTGACGCCGTCGAGGAAGCGCTCCGTGAGCCGGCTGACGAGCCCCTGCCGAGTATGCCCCGACGGGCGGAGGAGCCAGGCACACATCATCGGCGTGAGGGTCAGCGACACGACCATCGACACGGAAATCGCCACCGACAGGGTGACCGCGAACTCGCGGAACAATCGTCCTACGATCCCGCCCATGAGGAGGATCGGAATGAAGACCGCGACGAGCGAGACGCTGATCGAGAGGACCGTGAAGCCGATCTCCCGAGCGCCGAGGAATGCCGCCGCCATCGGGCTCATCCCCTCCTCACGATGCCGGGCGATGTTCTCGAGGACGACGATCGCGTCGTCGACGACGAATCCCGTGGCGATCGTCAGGGCCATCAGGGAAAGGTTGTCGAGGCTGTATCCGAGGGCGTACATCGCCGAGAACGTGCTCACCAGCGAAACCGGCACGACGACACTCGGGATCAGCGTCGCCCGCCAGTCTCGGAGGAAAACGAACACCACCCCGACGACGAGCAGCACCGAGAGGAGGAGCGTGTGCTGGACATCGACGATGCTCGCCCGAATCGTCGCCGTCCGGTCCATGGCGAGGTCGAGCCGCATGCCGGCAGGGATTTGGGCCCGCAGTTGCGGGAGGAGGGCAAGGACGTTGTCGACGGTGCGGATGATGTTGGCGTTCGGCTGGCGGTAGACGATCAGCATGATCGTCGGCTGCCCGTTGTAGGCCCCGGCGACGCGAACATCCTCGACCGAATCGGTGACCGTCGCCACGTCGCCGAGCCGGATCGGCGCGCCGCGCCGCCAGGCGACGATGAGGCGGCGGTACTCCTCGGCCGTGAACAGTTGGTCGGTCGTGGCGATCGACCAGGTCGTCGCCCCATCGTCGACGGTGCCCTTCGGGCGATTCGTGTTCGCCTGCTGGAGGCACGTGCGGACGTCGTCGAGACCGAGGTCGAAGCGTTCGAGGACCATCGGATTGACCGCGACGCGGACGGCGGGTGGCGAGCCGCCACTGACGACCACCTGGCCAACACCGGCGACCTGCGAGAGTTTCTGCTGGAGGAGCGTACCGGCGACGTCCTGGAGACGCGGCTTGGCGTGAAGATCCGACGTCATCGCGAGGATCAGGATCGGAGCATCGGCCGGATTGACCTTTCGCAGGTCGGGATTGCGCGGAAGGTTCGAGGGAAGGCGGCCGCGGGCAGCGTTGATCGCCGCCTGGACATCGCGGGTGGCCGCGTCGATGTTGCGGTCGAGGTCGAACTGGAGCGTGATCGAGGTCTGCCCGAGCGTGCTTTGCGACGTCATCTCCGTGACGCCGGCGATGAGGCCGAATTGACGTTCCAGCGGCGTGGCAACCGCCGAAGCCATCGTCTCCGAACTCGCCCCGGGGAGCCCGGCACCGACGTTGATCGTCGGATACTCCACCT
>JBIIQL010000599.1:0-2675 GCA_044342095.1 Pirellulales bacterium | reverse complement strand
GCGAAGGGCTACGGGAATGCCCGCCCCGGCTGGCACGAACAAGACTGGGGCTGCACCGAAATGACGATCCACGATCCGTTCGCCAACCGGCTCACGTTCTGGACCGCCACGTCGGAAGGTGCCTGATCTCCAGCCGACCGCCGCCGGGTCACTCCGCCCGGAACACCACCCACGCCATTCCACCGGCGGGGATCGTGAGCGTCACCGCGGCGCGGCTGAAGCGATCGAGCGGCACGCGCTCGGCCTCCGCGCCGCCGCGGCTTGCCAGGCACGAGCCTTCGAGACCGGCGTAGTAGAGGGGGACCAGGATCGTCCGCTCGATCGGCTCGTCGAGCGGATTGAAGACGGCAAGCAGAGCGCGGTTGTCGAGCCGCGGATTGACATGGAGCATGCCGTCCCAGTCGCGGCCGTCGGCGCGGCGGAGGTGGAGGACGTCGCTTTCGAGGATGTCGCGGTGGGCCTTGTACCAGGCGACTTGCCCCCGGACCATCTCGCGCGTCGCGTCGGTGTCGTAGAGCCGCGGGCCGCGGTAGCAGGCCTGCACCCCGAGGGCGAGATTTGATTCCATCATCCGCCGGTAGTGGTCGAGATGGTCGGCGAGCGGTTCGATCGTCGCCGCCGCGCCGCCGCCGTGGTATTGCGCCAGCGGCACGAACATCCACCCCATCGAGGGCGTCCGCTCCCAGGTGCCGTCGAAAATGTTCTGACGGGTGTGGATCACCTGCTCGGCCCGGGGGAGCGACCAGTTCGTCTCCCGGTAGCCCATGCCGCATTTGTTCGAGCCGGCGAGAAAGTAGTGGTCGGGGACGTTGAGATAGACGCCGCGCTCCCGGCACCAACGATACAAGTCCGGGATGATCCGCCACTGCGCCCACTGGGAGTCGTCGAGGCCGCGTTGGAGCGGCGGCCGGGGCGTGACATCCCAATCGCCTGGATAGGAGCCGTCGTGCTCGAGGACGGTGAAGCCGGTCGTGTCGTAGAGCTTCTCGAGCTTGCGGAAGTAGTCGAGGCCCCACGGGCTTGTCAGGGCTGGAGCGTGGCCGAAGGTCGTCTTCTCGCCGGGGGCGGGGACGACGTCGTTTCCGCCCCCGATCTGCCGACTCGAGAGGAGGGAGTAGGCGCCGAGATCGATGCCGCGTACCCGGGCGTGGTCGGCGAGGTCCTTGAAGCGTGCGAGGTGCTCTGGGTGTTCGTTCTCGGCATCGAAGCCCGAGCCGAAGGAGAGGATCACCATCTCGAAGCCGACCTCCGCCGCCTGGTCGATCGCCCGCCGCACCGCCTCGGGGCGGGAGTCGAGGAGGTGGTGCATGAGCGGGTTTTCCGTCGCCCACGGCGCGAGGGTGCGCTTGAATCTCCGCACGGCCAGCCCGCGCCGCTCCCGGTCGGTGGAATCGTGGACGAGGACGAAGGCCCGGAAGCTCTCGAACGATTCGCCGGGCGCCAACTCCTGGGCCGGCCCGCGGAACGGGCCCACCTCGAGGAGGCAGGGCATCTTCTTCTCGTAGTTGACCTGTGTGCCGAAGGCCGGATCTTCCTTCCAGCGGACGGCATGGCGGCAGGCATGCTCGTGGCCGAAGCCCCCAAAGGCCTGGTCGGTCTCGACATGGAGCGCGTCGGGATGGGGAAGGATGACTCCCGGTGCGTCGTCGACCGGATTGGAGGGCTCGACGATCGCGAGGTGTTCGGCGGTGAAGCGATCGACGGTGAGCCGCTGCGTGGAACGATTCGTGACCACGATCCACTTCGAGAAAGCGGGGAGGCCGTCGTAAAGCTCGTAGTGGACGCTGACGGTGAAGGGGGGGGCGTCGCCGGCGGGGGCGAAGTCGAGGCGGGCCGACACACCCGGCGGCGGCCAGGCGGCATCGGGGGCATGGTGCCGGGAGCGCTTCCAGGGAAAACGCTCGACGGTGACGCCGGTTTCGATCCCGGTGAGGCGGAGGGCCTCCCGATCGGCCGACATCGCGGCGAGCCAGGCGGGAAGGAGGAACGCCCGGTTCGGCTGGCCGAGGAGACCGCCGACCCGATGCTCGACGCCGTCAATCGTCACCAGCGCCTCGGGGCCCACGGCGCGGAGAAGGCTGCGATCGCTCGCGAGTTCGTCAAGCGCCACGGTGGCGCAGCCCTCCTCGAGGCGGAGGACACGACGGACGAGACCGTTGTCGAGCGTGAGCGTGGCCCCGTCGGCCGATCGCTCCGCCCGCGCCTTGAACGGCGCCGGATCGAGATGCCAGTCTGCCTTCCCGATCGCTCCGCCCGAGAGAGCGTCGCCAGCCTTCTCGGCATGGCCGATCGTGGCGGCGCCAAGCACGACGACGGCGCACGCCACCGTGCCGATCAAGCGCGACCGGAGGTCCGGCGGGGAGATCATGGGCGCCTCCGACAGGGCTCGTGGAACCAGCGGCCTCCGGGGACGCCGCGGCAAATCAGGCGATCCGGTCAAACTCCCAGCCCTTGCGATATTCCCGCGTGAGAAACTTCTCCGCCTCGGGGGCATTGGGGATCTTCATCGCGGCGGCGTCCCACTCGAGCTTCTTCCCCGAGCGGTAGGCGACGTTGCCGAGGTGGTTGGCCTCGGTGAGGGGCCCTGAGTAGCTGAAGGGGCAGGTCGTCGGGGCGCCGGTCTTGCAGGCATGGAGCCACTCGGCGTGATGGCCGAGCGACGGCGGGATCGATTC
>JBIIQL010000088.1:0-9493 GCA_044342095.1 Pirellulales bacterium | reverse complement strand
CGGCTTTTCGGCCGTCGTCGTGCCGACGATCGCGCCGTCCTTGACCGTCCAGAAGTCCTTCCCCTCCCAGCCTTCGAGCGACGTGCCGTTGAAGATCGGCGTGAAGCCGGCATCGCCCTCGGCGGCGGCGCCGCTGCCAGAGCAGGAGAGAGCGGCGAGAATCCCCGCCACCAGAAGCCATCCACCCGTCAAACGTGCTGCGCGCACCGGTCACCTCCGCATGGGGTCAACGGAGGCGCCGTCCGTCCGTCGGCCGGTCACCCCCGGGCGGACAGTATGCCACGTTTGCCCCGGCCGGACACGGCGGGGAAGGGAAAGCCGTTTTCGTTCCCTCGGGAGGGGGCGACGTCGTCAGGGGGCGGTGATCGCGACCACCGCCGCGGCGAGCTCGTCTTCGTCGACGTGGAAATCGGACCAACTCGGCCCCTGGGCAGCTGGGACTCTTTCCAGCAAGCTCCGGCCGACGAGGCAGCCATACTCGAGCCCCGCCGACTCTGCCAAGGCGTAGTAGTAGGGGTGGATGTGATCCGAGGGGAACAATTCCAGGATCTTCGTCCCCGGGCGGCACCACGCGAGATTGGCAAGCGCCGCGCCGTGGGCGCCGACGATCACCGCTGCCTCGGCAAAATCTTTTTGTGGGTCGTCCACCTTCGCCGGATCGAGGATCTCGAAACCGGCCGCCACGAGCAGACGACGGACGGCCGCCTCGTTGCTCACCGTCCGTCGATAGCCTGCCCTCGAAACGAACAGACGTCGATCGGTTCTCGACGGCGTCACCGGCCAGCGTTCCTGAACGAAGCCCGGCAGCCAGCGGGGGATGTTGCGCCGCGAGCCGGGAAAGGTCGCCACATGGAGCGTCTCCGGCCGCACGACGGTCGATTGGCTCAACCAGGCGAACTTCTCCTCCGGGATCCCCAGCCGGCGGAGGAGCCGCCGCGCATTGGCTGACGGAGGCGGCGGACAATAGACCCGGTCCATCGCCTCCACCCGGATCCCCGCCGCCTCGAAGAGGTGGAGACGACAGAGCCCGTCGAGGACGAAGTGGCAAAAGTTCTTGTGGCCGAAGTCGCTCGCCAGTGACATGGAAACGCCCGCCACCGGTTCGCCCTGGCACCTCGGGGCGGTCAGACCGAGTTCGTCGATGTGGCGGCCATACCACGAATGGTCCGCAAGGAGGGTGCCGTCGGAACTGAACGCCCGGCCGTTGATCCCCTGAAGGAAGGGCCGGTGGAGCTCGAGCACACCCGCTTCGGAAAAGATCGGGTCGAGCCGGTCACGGAGATCGATCTTCACCGCCCCATGGCAGGCATGCGGTGCCCGCACGTTGGTCGCGGAAGGATAGACGTTGTGCCAGCGGCCAAGCCCGCGGGCAGCCACCTCCGGCGACGGGAGCCATGCCGCCGGGGCCACGACCTTCGCCGCCAGATCACCCCCGAGAAAGTCGGCGACCCGCGCCTCGAGGCCGGCGATCAGATCGGCCCGTAAGCGCCTTGGCTCTTCCACCGCCGTGCGCCACACCTCGTCGGAGAGCCCTCCGAGGAGCTGCGAGAGCGTGACGTGTCGCGTCTGCTCGAAAAGCCCCGGGAGACGCGGGTCGTGCCGGGTGCAGTCGTGCCCCTTGTCGGCGAGCTCCGGGCGGCCACTTACCTCGGTCGCTTCGTCTTTGAGGACGAACAGCGCGGGTGTACCCAGCGCCATCGCCGGAAGAACGGCGTGCAATCGGGAGGTGACGACGAGCCTGGCGGCGGCGAGCCGCTCGAGCATCGCCTCCGCCGCGCGAAACCTCTCCCTGGGGCCCAGCTCGCGGCTGACGAGCGCCGACTGATGGCTCGCGCCCGGGCGCCAAGCCTCCGGCATGCCGGCAATCCGCGCAAGGAAGCTGTCGAGCGATTCGCCAGGCGATTCACTCGACTCACCCGACCCGGCCGCCTGGCGGAGCCTGCGGACCTCGGCGGCATTGGCGAGGGCAGGGGGGAGTGCGGGGAAGAAGTGCCCCCGGAACGGATCGACAAACAGCACCTCGCCGCCTTCCTTCCGCGGCCGCGGTGGCAGGGTCATCGTCAGACAGCCGGAGAAGTAGGCATCGATGCCGGAGGCGCGGAGAAAACTCGTCGTGTCGAGGTCGCGACACCCGATCGGCTCGTATCGCCGCAGGTAGGCGAGCGACTCGTCGGTCACCATCGCCGCCCGGGCCGGCCCCGTCGTGACGTGGAAGGAGACGAACAGGGGGATGACGTTCGGCGGCGGTGGCCAGTGCTCCGGGCACTTCATCCACCAGCCGTTCATGATCAGCTTGATCGGCCCGGCCGAAGCGATCGCTCCCAGCCGCTCGCGCTCCACGAGGCGATCGACCCGGGGGAGGAACCGAACCGCGGCGAGCGACTGAATGGCGTCGCCGACGTTGCCGGACGTTCCGTGGACGAGAAGCCCGAACTTCACGACGCCCCCGGTGATCAGCTTCCGGCGGGCTGCGGCGTCCGGCCGGCGGGGCGGAGGCGGTTGGTATCGAAGGAGCTGCGGTCGAGCCCCATCATGTCGAGGAACGTATCGACGCCGACCACCCGGATGCCGAGGCGACGGGCTTCCTTGAGCATCCGCTCACGGCGTGTGTCGTCGGCGGGGCGCCAGCCGGCCGGCTTTTCACCGGCCAAGATCCGCGGCGGTCCGGCGTCGACCAGGAGCGTCGTCGACGGGGTGACCGACGGCTCGACGCGACCACCGCTCCGCTCCACGAGCCGGGCGAGATCGTCGCTGTCTTGGCCGCCGTCCCGGTCGACCTGCACGTAACCGACGAACACCGCCTCGAAGCCCTGGCCGGGACTCCACAGGCTGGTCGCCACGCCGTCGCCGGCGAGGATCGGATCACGCGTCGACTGGTGGCGGACGCGGGCCCGGGCGACGTTCGGCCCTTCGATCGCCTGGATCTCGACCACCGCCTTCTTGGCGCCGATCTGAGGGCGGGGGTCGTTGGGGTTGTAGATGTTGAAGACGGTGCCGGTCCGCAGCCCCTGCGTCGAGGTGACATCGAGGAGCAGCGTCCCTTCGACCTCGTTGACGGAGACGACCTGCCCGTCGAAGCCGTCGATCCGGTCATCCTTCGGCGTCGCGGCGAGAACCATGTCCTGGAGGCTCTTATCGGCGACGCGGAGGTCGGCGAGGATCTCGTTTTGGCGGGCGATCATCCCCTCACGCTTGCGGAGCTCGTCGAAGAGCTGGGTCACCTGCCCCTCCGCCTTGGCCGCCTTGTACTTCGCCTGCTGATCGACGGCCACCAGCGGTTCCCCCTTGGCGATCTCCTCGACGAGGAGCTTCATCCGGTCAGACGCCTCGTTGGCCTTCTTGAGATCGGCCTGGAGCCGCGCGGTCAGCTCTTCGTACTGCTCCCGTCCCTTGTTGAACTCCGCCCGCTCGGCCTCCGCATCGGCTTCCTGCTTCTTGAGAAGCTGCTCGAGTTCGTTCTGCCGGTTGCGGGAATCGGCGAGGGCCTGATCTTTGCCCGTCTCCATCGCCAGCTTCTCGGCCTGGAGTGTCTTGAGCGCCTCGTCCTTGCTCTTGACGGCGCCGAGCAGCCAGTCGGAGAGCTTGAGGTAGGCCTTCTGGTCGTCGCGGAAGTCACCGTACTTCTTCTCGAAGGCCTCGTTGGTCTCCGTCTCGACGTCAGCGACCGCCTTGTCCTCGGGGAAGCCGAGGATGCCGAGGAGCTTGGCGCGGTCCTCGGCCACCTTCTGCATCTCCTGCTTCGCCTTCGACGAGTCGGCGTTGGCCGCCGTCATCGCCGTGTCGGCGTCCGACGCCTTTTTGAAAAACAGGTACGTCGTCACCGCGAGGATGAACGTGAGCATCACGAACACGATCAGCGCGATCGTCAGGCCCTGCTGGGCACTGGCGCGGTTGGCGGCCATCTGCTTGCTTCCCCGGGGGCTCAGCCGACCCTCTTGGTCGGCCGGTGGACACGTCTCATCGGGCTATCGACGCGGCGGCGGGCCGGCGTCCACAGTCCCACGGATTGTACGGGTCGTACCGGCCGCGGGGTCTGTCAGGCCCTCGCGGAGGGGGAAACAAGCCCCTTCCAGGCGACCGACCGGCCTTCCGCCGTCATCCGCCCCATCAACGCCAGGCCTGTCGCCCGGAGGAGCCGCCGACCGGAGAGCGTCGTCCCGGTGCCGGTAGGATTCTCCTCGGCCACGCCCGAGCGGATCGTGCGGAGGAAGGCATCGATGCCCGCCTGGTACATGCCCCCTGCTTCCCCGGGCCGGCAGCGGTCGGCCTGCCACAGGGCCCGTCCGCCTTCCTCGACCGTTCCGGCGAGGAGGTCGGCCCGCCCGCGACTGCCGACGACGCTCTCGACACTCCCCAGCGGCGTCGCCGACCGCCGGCATGAGGCATCGAGGACGACCCCGGAGGCGAAGTGGTAGCGAACGCGGACGGCGGACGGCACATCGCCGCCGTGGCCTGCCGCCGGAGCCTCGAGCCTGCCAACCTGCTCGACGGCCACCGGCTCATCGTTGCCGAGGAGCCACAAGCCCCGGTCGAGGGCATGGACATGGTGCTCGAGAAAATGGCCACCGGAACGACTCGCATGGGAGATCCAATTGCGCTCGAGCTGCTCCTGCGCGGTGGCCGCCGGCGGGAGAGGCTTCCACCAGGGAAGCCCACCGTCGTGATGGAGGGCGATCGAGCGGATCGTTCCCACCGCCCCGTCGAGCACGCGCTCAATCGTGCGCGCCGTCGGCAGTGAAAAACGGCTGCACAATCCGGAAGCGACGACGAGTCCCTTGGCCTCCGCCACTTCCAAGCCGGCGGCAAACTGGGAGAGACCGGCGGGATCGATGGCGGCGGGGGTCTCGCACCACACGTGAAGGCCGGCGGCCACCGCGGCCTCGAGATGGGCCGGGCGGGTCGACGGTGGACCGGCCAGGATCACCACGTCGACCCCCGAACCGACGAGGTCGAGGGCGGCCCCGGGGCCGACGTACCGCCGCTCCCGGGAAGCCTCGAAGCGGTCGCCGACGGCCTGCGCGAGAAGGCCCGCGCTCGAAGCCACCTGATCGTCGAAGAGATCGGCCAAGGCGACGACGCGGACGGCCGGATCGGCGATCGCCGTCTGGATGGCGGCCCCGGTGCCCCGCCCGCCGCACCCGATGAGCCCGACCCGCAGCGTTCGTCCCCCGGCGCCCTCGGCCGCGAGGCTCCGCTCCGTCAGCCCTGGCAGCACGAGTGACGCGGCGGGCAGCGTGCACGCCCCGGCGAGAAGGGAACGACGGGACAACGCAGACGCGCGGGAGGGCGTGGACATGCGATGGGCTCCGGAGAAGGGGGGACACGAATCGACCTGCCGACGGCGGACACTGTAGCAGTCGGCAGAGCAACTCATCCACGACCTTTTCCCGCCGACGGCTAGTCCTTCCAGCGGGCGAGGAACTTCATCAGCGGCTGCTCGAGTTCGTGCGGCTCGACGCCGAAGGCAGCGACGAAATCGCGGAGACGCTCCTCCGGGCCGTCGGGCGAAAGGGGCGGCTTGGCACCGATCGCGGTGATGTAATCGACGAGCGCGGCTTTGCGGGTCTGGGCGAGGAAGGCCGTCAGCGCCCAGGCCCGGGCATAGGCGTCGAGCGCCCCCTCCGAAGCCCGGAACGGTTCGTCGCCGCGGACGATTTCGTCGAGAACCCCGGGGCGGTAGCTGGCGAGGAAGGTGTCGAGCCGGGGGCGGTTGATCCCGCCGATCCGCTTCCAGCCGCGTCCCCCCGGATCGGGCGTCTCGAAGAAGGTGGCCACCCCCTCGCTGAGCCACACCGGCACCGGCGCGAGCCTCTGGTGCATCCGGCAGTTGAACGCCATCTGGTGGCTCGCCTCATGGACGAGCGTCGAGACGAGCCCGGCCGCTTCGGGGCTGGCGAGAATCTCGAGACCCGCGCGCCCGGCCGACGTCGCCGGCCGGCGGGCGAGCTGGTCACTGCCGGTGAGGTCGAACGTCGTCACCCGGTTGGAAAGGAGGTTGTAGTAGCCCACCACTCGGTCGGCCGCGGCGCCGAGATCCCGGGCGGCATGCGCCTCGTAGCGTTCGCGGTCGGAGAAGATCACGATCACGAGGGGCCGGCGCGGCGCCTCCACCTCGACCCCCGCCTTGCGCCAGTAATTGATGAAGGCGTCGTGGAGCTTCTCGAACAGCGCTCCACACCACTGGGCATAGGCCCTTGAGGTGTCGAAGCAGATCACGTAATGGCGCGTGACGAGGAGATCGAAGCCTTCCGGGAGCTCCGCGAGGATCCTTTTGGCCTCCTCGCGCGGCGTGGGGGAATCCGCCGGCGCGTCGACCGAGCGCCGCGAACGAATCTCGTTTCCCTGAAGAAGCTCCAGGCGCTGGTCGTCGAGTTCCAGGAGCATCGCGCCGTCGGCCGCCTCGATGACGACCGTTCCCTCGAGCGCCCGCTCCCCCTCATCCCCCCGGACGACCACGGCCACCCGTTCGGCAGCCGCGGCAGCCTCCTCGGCCACCGGGGGCGCCGCGCGCCCCGGGGCGAGCGTGATTCCCACCGCAGCGACGAGAACGCTCCAGAACGGCCGCAGGCTCGAGGGAGCGACTCGGTGCATGACGATTCCGATCGTGGCGACGGGGGAATCCTCCTCCGGCCCTCCATGCGACCAGTTCGCGGGCCGTGGGGGAAGACCAACCGGGCGTCCTCCTCGCCCGCAGGCCGGCGTGGATGGCGCGAAATGGCCTTGGCGGCGCCCCCGTCGGGCCGCTACCGTCCCACCCCGATTGCCGTCCCTGGCGAGCCTGAGCCCGGCCCTTCCAACCCACTGCGATCCCATGGCCGCGACCACTCCCTGCCTGCCACAAGCCCCCCGGCACCGGCGCTCGATCGGGGCCGCGACGGCGCTTGCCTGCCTCCTCGCCGCCCTGCTCGCCGCGCCGGGCTGCGCCGGCTGGCGTCCGTGGCGCAATCGGGAGAAGGAAGCGAGGCTCGCCGAAAAGTACGGCCCGACCGCGAAGCAACGGATCGAGTCGCTCGCCGAGCAATCCAAGAAGGCGAAGGGGGGGAGCGGTGGCGATCAGGTGACCTTTACCCGCGACCTCATGCGGCAGGTCCTCGAAGAACACGACCCGCGCGTCCGCTGCGAGATCCTCGAGACGGCGGCCGAGTTCGACACACCGGCGGCGGTGGCGATCTGCAAAGGCGCCCTCCAGGATCCCGACGAGCGCGTCCGCACGACCGCCTGCGAGGTGTGGGGGAAGCGGGGCGGCGCCGAGGCCGTCCAACTCCTCTCGCAGCGATTCCAGACCGATTCCGAACTCGACGTCCGGCTCCGCGCCCTGCGGATGCTCGGCAAGCTCGAAGACAAGGACGCCATCCCGGTGCTCGCCAGGGCACTGGAGGATCCCGATCCGGCGGTCCAGTACCGGGCCGTGGCGGCCCTCAAGCAAGTCAGCGGCCGCGACCTCGGCAACGACGTCAATGCCTGGCGGGCCTGGGCCGCCGACCCGGCCGCCGACCGCAACGACTGGTCGATCGCCGAACAGTTCCGCAAGCTGTTCTGATCAGGGGCCCGGCGGAATCTCCGTCGACCCTGCGGGCGCTCTTGTGCCCTCGTGCCGCGCGGCCTCACGGCCCGGCCTCCTCTCTTCGCTGACCGGCATGCTCGCCGGTCGCTTCTCTGTTTTCCCCTGATCGCCCGCACCGATCGATCCTCGTGTGCCGGACAGTCAAACCGTGCGTTTGATTCCTCGGGGGCAAGCTACCCGAACCCTCCCGCTGCGGAAGGTGGGGTCAACGATCGCGCCGCCGATCCGGCCGATAGCTCATGGCGATCGTTCGCAACCAATGCCCCTCAACCGTCTTGTGTCCCCCCACATGACCGCGCGTCACCCCGCCTCAGCCAAGCCCGCCGCCCTGCACCCGTCCCGACGGGGCGACCGGCGACTCCGTGTTCCCGCGATCCTCGCCGGGTGCTGCGCGGCGATCGTGGCCGGCGGCATCATCCTGCCGTCGTACGACTCGGCGTCGGTCGCCGCACCGACCGGCAAGGCGTCCGCGATGCGGAAGCGGATCCTCGACGCCTTCGGCGGGAAGCCGAAGCCGAACGAGCCGCAGGAGTTCATCGCCGCCCCGACCCCGCCGCGTCCCGACGAGATCGAGCGGTTGGAGAAGTCGGCGCGGAAGTTGACGATCCCCCCGGCGACGCAGCGACTGGCGATGGCCCCGACGGGCATTCCCTCCTGGGATGAGGTCAAGCATCTCGCTCAGGACGCGGCGCGGAAGATCGTCCCCGGCCGCGAAGAACCGGCGGTCGACAACACGCCGATCGCCGAGCCGGTGCCGACGGTGCTCGAAGTCGCGTCGCGTGGCGGGATCGCCGAGGGGAATGCCCCACGTCCCCCGGCCAACCAGCGCTTCAACCGGCTCAAGAGCCGCGTCGGCCAGACGCTTGCCGCCTACCAACGACGCCCCCTCAACACCGCCCAGCACACGCCGTGGGAAGTGATGCACGGGTTCATCGCCTTCGGCATCCCCTCGAAGGTGCGCGTGGGCGGGCCGTCGGGCGATCCGATCAACTCGATCGGTTGGATGAACTCCGGTGGACGCTGCAAGGGCCAGGTGATGCTCGCGACCGAGGACGAGCGACTCGTGGCGATGCGCGGCGTCGGCGTCCAAGGGCATCAGGCCCAGTATCTCGCGATCCTCGCGCAGTGTCGCGTGGCGCTCAATTCACCGATCCAGGTCGAGGGGACGGGATTCACCGTCGCCGACCTCGTCGAGGAGGAGAAGCTCGCCTGCCTCTCCGGCACGGAACTGACCTTCGCTTTGATCGGTCTGGCACACTACCTCCCCACGGACGCCGAGTGGACGGCCCGCGACGGCCAGATCTGGACCCTCGAACGGCTCGTGTCTGAAGAGATCGAACAGCCGATCCGCGGCGCCCCATGCGGCGGCACGCACCGGCTCTTCGGGCTCTCCTACGCCTGCCAGCGACGGCTCCGGGCCACCGGTACGCTCGACGGCCACTATGCCCGTGCCGACCACTTCATCCGCGATTACCAGCGCTTCGCCCTCACGAAGCTCCAAAACCCCGACGGCAGCTTCAGCACCGAGTGGTTCAAGTATCCGGCCGACCGTGAAGACGACGTCGACCGCAAGGTGCAGACCACCGGCCACATCCTCGAATGGCTCGTCGGTTCGCTCGATCAGGATCAGCTCTACCAGTCGCGGGTCGTGTCGGCGGTCGAGTTTCTCTCGGCGGCGCTCCTCCGCGAGCCCTCGCGGGAATGGAAGCTCGGCCCCCTCGGCCACGCCCTCCACGCCCTGACGATCTATCAGGAACGGGTCTGGGGGAAGGTGCTCCCCGGCGGGATCGCGGCCTACAGCGGCACCATGAAAGCAGCCCCTGACGTGGCAAAGACGGCCACGCGGGTCGAGATGGATCGCTCCGAAGTGCCCGATTCGCTGCTCCGCTGAAGTTCCCGCTTCTCGGGCTTTCTTGATCCGATCCCGTC
>JBIIQL010000087.1:0-9496 GCA_044342095.1 Pirellulales bacterium | reverse complement strand
GATCGCGTCAGGGGCACACCTCCCGGGGCGCGAAGCGGATAGAGAATCGGCTTGTCGTGCCCCGTGAAGCGGTAGCTCGTGAACTCCGCGCCATCGATCGTCACCGTCACGCGGTCGTCGTGCCGGCCGAGGACGACCTTGGCCGACGCCACAGGCTCGGCCGTCGCCAGCCGGGTTGAGAACTGGAGCGTTGAGAGCTGGAGCGTTGAGAACAGGATCGTCGCGACGAAGACCGCGGTGCGGAGGCTCATGCCCGCCCCGCCTTGCCGGGATCGGAGCCGGTCGCCTGGAGCACGAGGACGCGGAGTTGGTGCTGGGCCTCGTCGAGGAGCCGACGGTCGTCCCGGTCGAGATTCCCCTTCGTCTTCTCCTCGAGCATCGAAAGCATGCCGACGAAGTGCTTCGCGGTGGCGAGATTCGTCACCGCCTGCTTCGTGATCGGATTCGGGATCCGCCCCAGGGCCATCAGCGCCTGGGTGAAGAGCGTGTGGACGAGGAACTCGAACGTCGCCGGCGGCGCGCCCCCCGGCCCCTCGGACAGATCTTCGCCATCCTCGCGGGACGACACGGTTTCGTCGGACATCGGGGCCTCCTCGGGGAAGAATCGGGGAAAGTCGGCCTGACGCTCAGGTGGTGCCGGAGTGCCGCTCCACCGCGGCCGCGATGAGGCCGGAGAAGAGCGGATGGGCGGCGGTCGGCTTGCTCTTGAACTCGGGGTGGAATTGCACCGCCACGAACCAGGGATGATCGACGAGTTCGACGATCTCGACGAGCGAGCCGTCGGGACTCGTGCCGGCGATCGCCAGACCGGCCTCCTCGAGGCTCCGGCGGTAGCGTTCGTTGAACTCGTAGCGGTGGCGGTGACGCTCGCTGATCCGGGTCGTGCCGTAGGCCGCGGCCGCCTTCGATCCCGCGGCGAGGACGGCGGCCTGGGCGCCGAGCCGCATCGTTCCCCCCTTCACCTCCACCCCCTGCTGCTCCTCCATGAGGCAAATCACGGGATGCGGCGTGTTGCGGGCAAACTCGGTGGAGTGGGCGTCGGTGAGCCCGGCGAGATTCCGAGCCGCGTCGATGACGGCGCACTGCATCCCCAGGCAGATCCCCAGGAAAGGAAGCTTGCGGGCGCGGGCGAAGCCGATCGCCTCCACTTTCCCCTCGATCCCCCGCTCGCCGAAGCCACCGGGCACGACGAGCCCGTCGAACCCGGCCAGGAGCCGCTCGGCTCCCTCGCGTTCGATGTCCTCGCTGTTGATCGCCTGGACGCGCACCTGCGTGTGGCGGGCGATGCCACCGTGATCGAGGGCCTCGTAGATGCTCTTGTAGGCATCGCGATGCTCGGCGTACTTCCCCACCAGGGCGATCGACACCTCATGCTCCGGATTGCGGAGCCGGTGGAGGATGTCGTGCCACGCGTCGAGATCGGCCGGCGGGGCCTGGATCCCGAAACGCCGCAGGACGATGTCGTCGATGCGGTTGGACTGGAGTGACAGCGGCACCTCGTAGATCGAGAAATCCTTGTCGCGCTCCTCGATCACCGCCTCGAGCGGGACATTGCAAAACAGGGCGATCTTCTCCCGGTCGGAAACGTCGAGGCCGCGCTCGGTGCGGCAGACGAGGACGTCGGGCTGGATGCCGATTTGGCGGAGAATGCCGACGGAATGCTGTGTCGGCTTCGTCTTCAGTTCTCCGGCCGCCTTCAGGTAGGGGACGAGCGTGAGGTGGATGAACATGCAGTTCTCCCGCCCGGCCGCCAGCGGGATCTGCCGGATCGCCTCCAGGAACGGGAGACTCTCGATGTCGCCCACCGTGCCGCCGATCTCGGTGATCACGATGTCGGTGTCGGAGGAGGCGAGATCGAGCACCTTTTGCTTGATCTCGTTGGTGATGTGGGGAATCACCTGGACGGTCTTGCCGAGAAACTCACCGCGCCGTTCCTTGTTGATCACCGAGAGATAGATCTGCCCGGTGGTGTAGTTGCACTCGCGCGTCAGCGGCGTGGAGGTGAAGCGCTCGTAGTGGCCGAGGTCGAGATCGGTCTCGCTGCCGTCGTCGAGGACGTACACCTCGCCGTGCTGGTAGGGGCTCATCGTCCCCGGATCGACGTTGATGTACGGATCGAGTTTCTGCATCCTCACTCGGAGGCCGCGGGCCTCGAGGAGCATGCCGATCGACGCGCTCGTCAGCCCCTTGCCGAGCGAACTGACGACCCCGCCGGTCACGAAGATGTGCCTGGTCACGCCTGCGAGCTCCTTCCCTTCCGCCCGGAATGTCGACCTTCGGCAAGGCGGTCCTCCGCCGGTTGCCGCGGGAATTGAACCAGCGGGGGGCGGCGGGGTCAATTGACCGCCCTGCACGGCGCCAAACACGGCCGACGGCATCGTGGACGGCGCCCCATGAATGCCCCCGGCTGCCGGCGGAGCCTGAGACATCAATGGGCCATGGAGCGACCTGCTACACTTGCTCCGTGGCCCCGCCTTCCCCTTCCCGGCCTCCCGCTCCCGGGCCGTCTTCGCGGCTCGCAGGGCTCGCCGCACTCCTTCGCACGCACAGCGGGTTCGCCGACGTCGTCGGAAGTCTCGAAGAGGGGCACGGCGCCACGATCGGCGGAACCTGGGGCTCGAGTTCTGCGCTCGCCGCCGCGGCTCTGGCCCGCGAGCTTGGCGACGAGCGGCTCCTCGTCGTCGTCCTTCCGCATGCGGTCGATGCCGAGCGGTTCGTCGACGATCTCGCGCTGTTCACCGATCTCCCCGTCGCCCACCTCCCGGCGCTCGAGAGCTTCGCGGTCGGGGACGACGAGGTCGCCGAGGATCCCGCCACCGCCGGCCGGCTCCTGCTGGTGAAACGGCTGACGATGGTCGGCGGCGACCGCGCCGCGATCGTCGTCACCTCGATCCAGGCGCTCCTTCCTCCGCTGGCCGATCCGCGCGAGATCGAGGCGAGCACCCGCCGGCTCGAGGTGGGGGGGAAGCTCGACCCGCAGGAGTTCGCCGACTGGCTCGGCTCGCGAGGATGGCGCGCCGTCGACGCCCTCGAGGCCCCGGGGACGTTCGCCCGCCGGGGCGGGATCGTCGATCTGTTCGCCTTCGACTGGGACCGCCCCGTCCGCATCGAACTCGACGCCGACGAGATCGAATCACTCCGGACCTTCGACATCGTCTCCCAACGGAGCGTGGCCACCCTCGACTCGATCGATGTCACGGCCCTCTCCGCCAAACCCCAGCCGAAAGCCCCCGAGCCTCCCCCGGCGCCGACCGGCAAGCGCGGCCGCGCAAAGGGGGCCGCGGCGCCCGCGCCGACGCCCGCCCCGGAGCGGCGGACGCAGCTGGCCGACATCGTGCCCGCAGGCTCGTGGTGGGCGCTCGTGGAGCCGGGCGAACTCGCCGACGAGGCACGGCGGACGTTCGAACGGCTCGGCGCCGACGTCGGGCTCTCCGAGCCGGAGGATGTCTTTCGGCGAATCTACCGCTTCCCGTCGGTGACGCTCGCGGCCGTCGCCCCGTCGAGCCTCGAGGCGAGTGCGAATCTCTCGGTGGAAAGCGTCGAGCGGTTTACCGGCGTGCTCGACCGCGTCCGCGACGAATTGGAGACGGTGGGACGCGATCAGGAAGTGTGGGTCGTCTGCCCGTCGGAGGCAGAGGAAGCGCGGCTCTCCGAACTCCTCTCCGCCAGTGCCCCGGCCCGCAGCGGCCGCCTCCACTTCGCCCGCGGCCATCTCTCCGGCGGCTTCCGCCTCGTGCCGGAGAAGCTCGTGCTCGTCTCGAGCGCGGAGCTGTTTCGCCGCGAGGACGTGACGGCGCGGGCACCGCGGCAACGTCTCTCGCGAACGATCGACACGTTCCTCGATCTCCACGAAGGGGATTACGTCGTCCACGTCGCCCACGGCATCGGTCGCTACAAGGGCCTGCGCCTGCTCGAGAAGGAGGGGCGGACGGAGGAGTATCTCGACCTCGAGTTTGCCGAGGCGACGAGGATCTACGTCCCGGCCTCCGCCATCGAGCTCGTGCAGAAGTACGTCGGCGGCGGCAAGCTCGCGCCGAAGCTCGCCAAGGTGGGTGGCAAGCTGTGGGAGAAGCAGAAGCAGGCGGTCCGTGAGGCGATCGCCGACATGGCGGCCGACATGATCGAGCTCCAGGCGAAGCGGGAGAGCCGCCCCGGCATCGCCTTCCCCCCCGACACGACCTGGCAGCGGCAGTTCGCCGACGCCTTCCCGTTCGATCCCACGCCCGACCAGCGGACGGCAGCCGACGCGATCAGGGCCGACATGGAACGGGCCCGTCCGATGGATCGTCTGCTGTGCGGCGACGTCGGCTTCGGGAAGACGGAGATGGCGATGCGGGCGGCGTTCAAGGCGGTCGAGGCTGGCTTTCAGGTGGCCGTCCTCGTCCCCACGACAGTCCTCTGCGAGCAACACCGGCGGAGCTTCGCCGCCCGCTTCTCGGAGTTTCCGTTCACCGTCCGGTCGCTGTCGCGGTTCTGCTCGCCGGCCGAGGAGCGGGAGACGCTCGAGGGGCTCGCCCGCGGGACCGTCGACGTCGTCGTCGGCACCCACCGGATCGCCCAATCCGACATCCACTTCCATAACCTCGGACTCCTGGTCGTCGACGAGGAGCAGCGTTTCGGCGTCGACGTCAAGGAACGGCTCAAGGCGCTGCGGGCGAGCATCGACGTGCTCACGATGACCGCGACGCCGATCCCGCGCACGCTCCACATGTCGATGCTCGGGATCCGCGACATCTCCAGCCTGGCGACGCCGCCGTCGAATCGCCTCGCCGTGGAAACGCGCGTGTCGCGTTGGGATCCGGCGATGATCCGCCACGCCATCGACCGCGAGCTGGCCCGCGGCGGGCAGGTGTTCTTTGTCCACAATCGGATCCACGACATCCACCTCGTGTCGCATCGCATCCAGCAGCTCGTCCCCGATGCCACGATCGGCATCGGCCACGGCCGGCTCTCGGAGACCGAGCTCGAGGACGTGATGATCGACTTCATCAAGGGGCGGACGCAGATCCTCCTGGCGACGACGATCATCGAGAGCGGGCTCGACATTCCCAACGCCAACACGATCTTCGTCGACGAGGCAGATCACTACGGCCTGGCCGATCTCCACCAGCTCCGCGGCCGCGTCGGCCGCTCCCACCACCGCGCCTATTGCTACATGCTCGTCGACGAGTCGGCCCGGCTCACCCCCACCGCCGCGCGCCGCCTCCGTGCGATCCAGGAATTCTCGAGCATGGGGGCGGGGTTCTCGCTGGCGATGCGCGATCTCGAGATCCGCGGCGCCGGTAACCTCCTCGGCACCCAGCAGAGCGGGCACATCGCCACCGTCGGCTACGAGCTCTACTGCCGCCTCCTCGAGCAGGCCGTTCGCGGGATGAAGCGGATGCCCTCCGCCGATCCCCCCCAGGTCACCCTCGATCTCCCCGGCGACGCCTTCCTCCCCCGCGACTACGTCTCCGATCTGAGGTCCAAAATCGACATCTACCGGCGCCTCTCCCGGGCGACGACCGACAGCCACGTCGACGACCTGGCCGCGGAGCTTACCGACCGCTTCGGACCCGTTCCCGATGCGGTCGGGAGGCTCCTGGCCCGGGCACGCCTCCGCGTGGCCGCCCAAGCCTCCGGAGTCGATTCGATCGGGCGCGAGGCGGGGATGGTGGTGATCCGCCACCACGACCTGCGGCGGATGAAGGCGATCAAGGAATCGGGGCGTGGAGCCGCCGGGAGGCTGCGGCTGGTCGACGACCGCACTGCCTATCTTCCCCTCGACCCCTCCGTTCTCGCCAATCCCGAGAGTCTGATCGCCGCGCTGGGGGTGGTCTTGCGACGGGAGACAAAGCCTTCTAACACTCCGCGCCTCAAGGAGCCCCCGTCCGACAAACCCGCACCGCCCCCATCCCCGCCGCCAGCACCGCGGCAACCCCTCGCGTCCCGCATCAAGCGGAGCCGGGAGGGATCGTAGGGCCACCGCCCCCACGGTGGCCGGAGGACGACATGCCGCTGACCGGTCCCGATCGCCATCCCCGCCGTGCCGCCCCATTCACGGCTCTTGTGGTGCTCGCCGCCGCGGTGGCCTGGGAGCCCGAGGCTTACGCGCAGCGGATCGCCCAACAGTTCGACCAGCAATCGGCCGGGGCCACGCAGGCGCCGATGACGATGGCCAATGGCCCGTCGCCGACGTCGACCACGACGACGAACCTCACCCCTCACATCCCCCGCCCGGTGTCGCGGCCGAAGTCGTGGCCCTCGAGCAAGCCCGGTGGCCCGACCGGCGACAACCACGTCCTCTCGACCATCCGCACCATTCCCGGCGAGCCCCTCGATCCGCTCGACGAGGAGCCGGTCGGGAAACAGGAACCGGAAGGGGTCATCCAGACTTCGTTCGACGAGGCCGTCGAGGATGGCCCGCCGGTCCCCGGCGCTGAATCGCTCGGCAGCACGAAGGTCGTCGCCCGCGTCGGCCCCGAGGTGGTGCTCGAAGGGGATCTCCTCACGCCGACGGCGCTGGAGTGGCTGGCGAAGGTCACGCCCGGCATGAAGCCGGAGCAGGTGCGCGAGCTGAAAGTCCAGATCTGCAAGCAGGTGCTGCCGCAGCATGTCGATTCGCTGATCGTGTTCGTCGATGCCTGCCGGACGATTCCCGAAGAGCGGCTGCCCGAGATCGAGAAGAAGGTCAACGAGGCCTTCGACGCCCAGCAACTCCCGCAGATGGTCAAGGCCGCCGGTCTCAACTCGGCCGCCGAATACGAGGCCCTTCTCCGCTCGCGCGGGCAGTCGATCGACCGCGTCCGGAAGATGTTCTTCGAGCGCGCCCTCGCCCAGCAGTGGGTGCAGCAGAAGGTGGAATCCGACGCCGAGATCCCGCACGCCGAGATGATCGCCTGGTATCAGGCCCACCTCGCCGACTACGACTTCCCCGCCAAGGCGCGCTTCGAGCAATTGACCGTGAAGTTCGGCGCGATGCGTACCCGGCAGGAGGCCTGGAACCAGCTCGCCGAAATGGGGAACGACGTTCTCGAGGGGCGCGATTTCACCGACGTCGCCAAGGAGCGATCGGAGGGGCCGGCGGCCTCGCGCGGCGGCCAGTTCGACTGGACGACGAAGGGTAGCCTCGTCTCGAAGGTCGTCGACGAGGCGATCTTCACGCTCCCGACCGGCCAACTCTCCGCGATCCTCGAGGACGGCAACGCCCTCCACATCGTCCGCGTCGCCGAGCGTGTCGATGCCGGCCGCACTCCCTTCATCGAGGCCCAGGTGGGGATCAAGGATCAACTCACGCTCGAGCGCCGCAAGAAGGAGATGGACGACTACCTCTCCAAGCTCCGGGAACGGACCCCGGTGTGGACGATCTTCGACGTCGACGCCGGCAACGGCGTGCAGACCGCCTCCGGCACCTCTCCAGCGTCAGGACCGAGCCGGCCACGCTGACGCGAGGCGCCCGGCCGAGGGGAGCCTCTGGCCCACCCACCCGGCACCATCCGCACGACCGGCGAGGAGCATCGAGCGGCGGGCATGAATGCCGGGGAATCTCAGCCCGGCCGCGGGTCGTCGCTGATTGCCGACGCCCACTCCGCGGGATAAACTGTCGGCGCTTTCCCGTCCCCCCCGTGCTCCGCGGCTGGGCTCTGCCGCCGCCTCTGTTGGAACCCCCATCCATGAGCTCCACCGCCCCGAAGCCCGCCACCGTGCCTGCCGCCCCCGTCTGGGAAGGCACGAAGCTCGACGGGACGGCGCGACTCGAACTCGACGGCAAGTCGTACGACCTCCCGGTGATCGTGGGAACCGAGAACGAGCGGGCCCTCGACATCTCGAAGCTCCGCGGCCAATCTGGCGCGATCACCCTCGACGAGGGCTTCGTCAACACCGGATCGACGACGAGTTCGATCACGTTCCTCGACGGCGAGCAGGGGATCCTCCGTTACCGCGGCTACCCGATCGAAGTCCTCGCCGAGAAGTGCGATTTCGTCGAGGTGAGCTATCTCCTCATCTACGGCAAGCTCCCCAACGCCGCCGAGCTCGACGCCTTCCGCACGTCGCTCTCGCACCACACGATGATCCACGAGGACATGCGGGCGTTCTACGGCGGCTTTCCCCGCGATGCTCACCCGATGGCCACGCTGGGGAGCGTCGTCGGCGCCCTCTCGACCTTCTACCAGGATTCGCTCGACGTCCGTGATCCGCGGCAGGTGGAGGTGAGCGTTCACCGTCTCATGGCGAAGCTGCCGACGATCGCCGCCTACGCCCACAAGAAGTCGATCGGCCAGCCGCTGATCTATCCGCGCAACGATCTGTCGTACTGCGAGAACTTCCTCCAGATGATGTTCGCGGTGCCGTGCGAGGAATACCACGTCGATGCCGACTTCGCCGACGCCCTCGACATGCTCCTCATCGTTCACGCCGACCACGAGCAGAACTGCTCGACGTCGACGGTGCGGATGGTCGGCTCGAGCGACGCGAATCTGTTCGCGAGCATCTCGGCCGGTATCTCCGCCCTGTGGGGACCGCTCCACGGCGGCGCCAACCAGGCGTGCGTCGAGATGCTCGAGAAGATCGGTGCCGACGGCGGCAATGTGAAGAAATACGTCGACCTGGCCAAGAAGAAGGATTCGGGCTTCCGTCTGATGGGCTTCGGTCACCGCGTCTACAAGAATTACGACCCGCGGGCCCGCCTCATCAAGGCGACCTGCGACCGCCTCCTGGCGAAGATCGCCCGCCACGACCCGATCTTCGACATTGCCCAGCAACTCGAGGAAGTGGCCCTGGCCGACGAATACTTCGTCGAGCGGAAGCTTTACCCGAACGTCGACTTCTACTCCGGCGTGATCTACCGCGCGATGGGAATCCCCGTGCAGATGTTCACGGTGCTGTTCGCGATGGGCCGCCTCCCCGGCTGGATCGCCCACTGGATCGAGATGCACCACTCGCCGACGAAGAAGATCTGCCGTCCGCGGCAGGTCTACACCGGCGAGACGCTCCGCGACTTCGCTCCGATCGGCGAGCGGAGCTAGAACCCACCTGGAAGCCCCCGGCCCAACGCCTCAGCCGGGCTTCAAACGTTTCCGCTTGAAGAAGTCGCTGAGGATCCGGCCGCAGTCGTCGGCCATCACCCTCCCGACATGGTCGACGCGATGGTTGAGGCGGGGATCCTCGAAGAGCCGGTAGAGCGATTCCACCGCCCCGGCTTTCGGATCGGGCGCGCCCCAGACGACGATCGGCACCCTGGCCTGGAGGATCGCCCCGGCGCACATCGGACAGGGCTCGAGGGTGACATAGAGCGTGCAGCCCTCGAGCCGCCAGGAGCCGAGGGCCGCGGCGGCCTGCGTCAGCGCGATCATCTCGGCGTGGGCCGTGGGATCGGCGAGTTGCTCGCGCTGGTTGTGCGCCGCCGCCACGACGCGGCCGGCAGCCACGACGATTGCCCCCACCGGGACCTCGTCCTCCGATTCGGCCACCCGCGCTTCGTCGAGGGCCATCCGCATCCAGCGGTGATGCGGCGAGT
>JBIIQL010000598.1:0-2679 GCA_044342095.1 Pirellulales bacterium | reverse complement strand
CGCGGGCTGCCCAGCCCCACCATGGCCCAACAGCGTGACTTTTACGAGATTCTGGGCGTCGAGCGCACCGCGACGACGTCCCAGATCTCGGAGTCGTACCGGAAACTCGCGATCCGCTTCCATCCGGACAAGAACCCCGGCAACGAGGAGGCTGCCGACCGCTTCAAAGAAGCAGCCCGCGCTTTCGAGGTGCTCTCCGACGAGCAACTCCGCGCCCGCTACGATCGCTACGGTCACGCCGGCCTCCAGGGGGGCGGGACGCACGAGTTCAACGACATCACCGACATCTTCGAGGCTTTCGGAGACATCTTTGGCGGCGGGATGTTCGGTGGCGATCCCCGGCGGCGGACGAACCGGCCGCGGCAGGGGAGCGACGTCTTCTGCACCCTGTCGATGACGCTCCTCGAGGCGGCCCGGGGGGCGACGAAGACGGTCGAGTTCACCCGCCACGAGGCCTGTGGCACCTGCGACGGCAGTGGCGCCAAGAAGGGGACGAAACCGGTGGCCTGCGACTACTGCGGCGGTCGCGGGCAGGTGCTCCAGTCGGCCGGCGTGTTTCGGCTCCAGACCACCTGTCCGGCCTGTCGCGGCGCCGGCAACGTCATCCGGGAGAAATGCCCGGGCTGCGGTGGTGACGGCCTCACCGAGGAGCAGGTCGAGCGGAAGGTGACGATCCCCGCCGGCGTCGACCGCGACGTCCGCGTCCGCCTCGCCGGCGAGGGGGAGCCGGGTGCCAACGGCGGGCCCCCCGGCGACTGCTACTGCGTGATCGAGATCGAGGACCACCCGTTCCTCAACCGCGACGGCCGCGACCTCCACTGCGAGGTGCCGGTGACCTTCAGCCAAGCGGCCCTCGGGGCGACGATCGAAGTGCCCACGCTCGACGGACCGAAGCCGCTCCAGGTGGCCAAGGGAACGCAGGCCGGCGACGTGATCCGGGTCCGCGGCTTGGGGATGCCGGAGGTGCGCGGTCGCGGGATCGGCGACCTCCATGTCCATGTTCACGTCGAGGTGCCCAGGTCGCTCTCCCCCAAGGCCGAGCAGTTGCTCCGGGAACTGGCGGCTGAGGAGCAAAAGGCGGTGAGCCCGAAGCGATCGAGCTTCTTCAGCCGACTCAGCGAATACTTCCAACCGAAAGACTCCGTGCCCGAGCGCGAGGAGAATCCATGACGAGCGACGATTCCCACGATCTTCCTCCGGCCGACCCGCAACCGGCGTCGGCCTCCGGGGGCGATCTCCACGAGAAGCTCCGTGATGCCGAGGACCGGCTCCTCCGCACGCAGGCGGAACTCGAGAACTTCCGCAAGCGTTCGCGCCGCGAGCTTGAGGAAGCCCATCGCTATCGGGAGATCGATCTCCTCCGCAGCCTTCTCCCGGTGCTCGACAACGTCGAGCGGGCCCTCGATGCGGCCGGAAAGAAGGCCGACGTCGAGAGCCTCATCGCCGGCTTCCGGATGACGGGGCAGCAGATCGAGAAGCTCCTCATGATCCACGGCTGCAAGCCGATCGAGACCGAGGGGCAGCCGTTCGACCCGGCTGTTCACGAAGCGATCCTCCAGCAATCGGTCGAAGGGGTCGCGCCGGGGACAGTCGTCGCCGCGGCGACGAAGGGGTACAAGCTCCACGACCGTGTGGTGCGCCCCGCGCAGGTCATCGTCTCGAAGGGGGAGTGATCCGATGCCGACCTACGACTACGTCTGTGACGGCTGCTCGCATGCCTTCGAGCTGTTCCAGTCGATGACCGACGCCACGAAGAAGACCTGCCCGAAGTGCAAGAAGAAGAAGCTCCGCCGCCTGATCGGCGCCGGCGGCGCGATCGTCTTCAAGGGCACCGGCTTCTACAAGACCGACTACCGCAGCGAGTCGTACAAGAAGGGGGCGGCTGCCGACGCCCCGTCGAAATCCTCCGAGGGGGGGAAGTCGTCGGGGGAGAAGTCGGGGGGCGGCTCCGGGGGGAAGGACTGACGTTCCCTTTCGCGCTCGGAGCCGATGGCCCGCAGCGATGCTTTTTTCGAGGGCCCCGGTGACCGGGAGGATTTCGCCATGCCCCGTTGCCCCGTCTGTCATGTCACCGTCGATCTGAACGTCGTCGTCACCCCCCCCTTCTGCAGCGAGCGCTGCCGCGTCATCGATCTGGGCCGTTGGCTCGACGAGGCGTATGCCGTCCCCGAGATTCGTCGTGGCGACGATGACGAGGGGGATGGTGAAGGAGAACTCCCGCCCGAACTCCTCCGCGGCGATGACGACGAGGGGTGAGTCGCCCGCGGCTCCGCTGTCGAGTACCGCTCGCGATGGATGTCGAGCGAGGGGCTTGCCCCCCCTCTTGGTGAGAACGTATCGTTCTTCTCGGGGCCCCCCCTCGTCCGTTATGGGGGAGGGGGAAGAGACGGGGGGCGGATGCAGATTTTAGAGAGCACGTGCTGCACATGCGGGCAGCTTGAGGCGGCCGTATGTGAGGTGATGACGCGTTTTCATCGCGAGGTCGTCGGCCGCGGCCCTGACCAAGTGTCCGCGTCGCTGAAGTGCTGCACGTTGGTGATCCATCTCAAAGGTGTCCTCACCACCGCGGAAAAGCACCTCGTCGATGCGAATGGCCAGGCGAGCGAGGGAGTCGAGATGGTGCGGGCGATGCGCGCGCAGATCGTCCGTCACGTCAGGCCTCTGATCCTCGAGGCGCTC
>JBIIQL010000597.1:0-2692 GCA_044342095.1 Pirellulales bacterium | reverse complement strand
CATCCCGGCGACGATCCTCGATCTGACGGGGGTGGGGGCCGAGCCGGGAGCGCCGCTCGACGGCGTCAGCCTGGCGCCGATCTTCCGTGGCGGCTCCCTCGACCGCCATGCCCTCCACTGGCACTATCCCCACTACCATCCCGGTGGCGCTACCCCCCACTCCGCCATCCGCGCGGCCGACTGGCGGCTCATCCACTTCTCCGAAGATGGCCACGACGAGCTCTACAACCTCCGCGACGATCCCGGGGAACAGACCGACCGGGCGGCAGCCGAGCCGGCGCGGGCCGCCGGGATGCGCCGGGAGCTCGACGCCTGGCTCGAAGAGGTCGGCGCCCAGTTCCCGACCCCGAACACTGGGCCGTGAAGCCTTCGAAGAACGCGACGAAAGACCGCGTCCGCGGGATTCTCAGATCAGCTCGGCGATCGGCTCGCGGTGGTCGAGGAGATACTGCGGCCGGCCGGCGTGGTCGGGGATCGTCGTCGTGGCGACATCGATGCCGAGCCGGTGGTAAAGCGTGGCGAAGACGTCTTGATAGTGGACGGGGCGATCCTGCGGCACCTCGCCGAGCCGGTTCGTCGAGCCGATCACCTGCCCGGTCCGCATCCCGCCGCCGGCGAGGAGGCAACACGAGGCCTGCGGCCAGTGGTCGCGGCCGGCATCCTTGTTGATCCGCGGCGTCCGGCCAAACTCCCCCCAGGCGACGACGCTCACGTCCTTGTCGAGACCGCGGTCGTGGAGATCGCCGACGAGGGCCGTGATCGCCTGGTCGAAGCGGGCGAGCTGGTCGGGGAGTCGGGCGAAGTTGGAATGGTGGCGGTCCCAGCTGCCAAACGAGAGCGTCACGCACCGCACCCCCGCCTCGACGAGGCGCCGGGCGACGAGGAATTGATCCATCCAGTGCGGCCCGGCATCCTCGCCAAAGGCCGGGTCGGCCGAGCCGCGGCCGTAGCGATCGCGCGTGGCGGCGTCTTCCCGCTCCACGTCGAGCGCCTCGACAAACCGGCTCGAGGTCAGCACATCAAACGCCTTCGCGGCGTAGGCATCGTGGCCGGCGGTTGCGGAAGCGTCGCGCCAGCGGCGGAAGCGGTCGATCCCCTCGACGAGCCCGCGGCGGTCGCCGAGCGTGTCGAGCGTGACGCCCGAGAGCCGCATGCTCGCAAGCCCCTCGTCGTCGGGCTGGCAGGGAGCGTGAGCGGCGCCGAGAAAGCCGGGCAGCCCGGGATTGCCGTAGGGAGCGTGGCGGGTCTTGATGGTGAGGCCAACAAACGGCGGCACGGCCCGGTCGACAGGGCCCTCGAGGCGCGAGAGGGAGGCGCCGAGCGACGGATGGCCATCTTGCCGGCCGCGCGGGCCGATCGGATAGCCCGACAGGCACAGATCGGAGCAGTGCTGATCGAGGCCGCCGTGGAGCGAGCGGATGATGGCAAACTTCTCCATCATTCCCGCCAGCCGCGGGAGATGCTCGCAGATCTCGATCCCCGGCACGCTCGTGGCGATCGGCCGGAAGCTCCCCCGGATCTCGGCCGGCGCCTCCATCTTCAAGTCGACCATGTCCTGGTGCGACGGGCCCCCAGGGAGATAGACCATGATCACGGCCTTGTGGCCGAGGCCGCCGGACACGGACGTGCTTCGGGCCCCCGTCGCCTCGGCGGCGAGGAGCCGCGACATCGACAGCCCGCCGAGGGCGAGGCCGCCGATCTTCAGGGCGTGGCGGCGTGAGCGACGCCGCCCGCCGTCGCAAAATCCCTCGATCGGCCGGCCGGGGATGGTGAGAACGGGATCAGTCACGGGGCTCTCCTCAACGGGATCATGGGCGAAGGCTCACTTTTACCCGCCGGATGCGGGGGATGCGAAGGGCGATCGGCGGGCGAACGGTTCGGTGTACGATTCATGCTCTGAAAACCCCGGAGCGACGTGTGTCATGCCCCTCTATGAATATGTCTGTCGAAAGTGTGACAAGAGCTTTGAACTGCTCGTTCGCGGCGACGCCACCCCAGAGTGCCCCCATTGCCACAGTCGGAAGCTCGACAAGCTGTTGAGCGTCGTCTCCGGCCATGTCGCTGGCGGCAAGGGCGCCTCGGCTCCCGATCCCGGCGGCTGCGGCAAGCCGCAGTGCGGCATGGGAGGCTGCGGGGGGATGATGGGATGATCGCGCGTCTGCTTTCTCTTTCGATCCTCGCCAGTATCGTCGCGGCCGTCGCGGCGGCTCCGCTTGCCGCCGCTGAACTGCGGGCCGGCACGGCGGTGATCGACGTCACCGATCCCGGCGCTGAAAAGGTTCACGATCCGTCGATGGCGAAGGTCCTCCTCCTCGAGCAGGCGGGGAAGCGGGGGGTGCTCGTCACGATCGACGCGGTCGCCATCGGCGGAATCGGCCCGATCGGCGACCAGTTTTTGGCCGAGCTTCGCGAGCGCCTCGCCCGCGAGCATTCGATTCCCCCCGAGGCCGTGATCGTCAACGCCAGCCACTGCCATGCGGCGGTGTGCGCCGACGTCGCCGACCGAGTCGTGGCGGCAGTCGCGGAGGCGAAGCAGAGATTGGTGCCGGTGAAGGCGGGCACGGGTACGGCAAGCGAAACGCGAATCAGCGAGAACCGGCGCGTCGATCTCGTCGATGGCTCGCAGGCCGACATGCGCCGGGCGTATTCCATGCCGGCCGACGACGCGATCGCCGCCATCGCCCCGATCGAC
>JBIIQL010000086.1:0-9543 GCA_044342095.1 Pirellulales bacterium | reverse complement strand
GCGCGCCAGGAAGACCCTCGATGCCGACGAGATAGCCAGAAACGTCGTCGATGGAGAACGGCACGCACGACGGCGCTGCATGCCTACCGAATCCGACAGCGATCCCTCGAGCGCCGTCACCGGCGACCCCGAGGAGAAAGTCGAGCCCACCGAGAGCGGACGCGGGGGAGGCCATCGCCGCAGCGAGGAGGGCCGGATCGACGCCGGCAGCCGTCGCCGTCGCCTCGAGCGAGGCAAGCGTGTCGGCCGAGAGGTTCACGGCCGTGCCGACGGGAGCCGCCGCCGCGAACTCGCGGGTCCACTGCCGGATGGCGGCAGCCCGGAGCGGGTCGAGAACGGGCACCGCGGGAGCGACGACAGCCGCCGTAACCGCCGAAGATGCCCCAGCCGCGCTGCCGCCGACGCGCGGCAGCATGTAGTCGAGGAGATGGCGGAGCGTGCGGAAGTCGTCGAGCGAGACGCTTGAGTCAGCCGAGAGGCCGTAGCGCTGGCCGATCTCACCGAAGAGCTGCGCCTTGCGAATGCTGTCGATCCCCAGATCCCCTTCGAGATCCGCATCGAGCTCCACGATCTCGCGCGGATATCCCGTCTGCTCGACGACGAAGTCGACGAGGAACGTCTCCAGTTCACCGCCGGCAGACGCCGACGGAGCGGGGGAGGCAGACGCGACTGGAGAAGCCTGCAAAACCGAGACCAGTGGCGTCGGGGCGACAGGGGACGGCTGCGACGGCGCGGAGGCCGAGGTCGGCGCCACGGACGGCGAAGCGCTGCCGCCGACGCGTGGCAGCATGTAGTCGAGGAGATGGCGGAGCGTGCGGAAGTCGTCGAGCGAGACGCTCGAGTCAGCCGAGAGCCCGTAGCGCTGGCCGATCTCACCGAAGAGCTGCGCCTTGCGAATGCTGTCGATTCCCAGATCCCCTTCGAGATCCGCATCGAGCTCCACGATCTCGCGCGGATATCCCGTCTGCTCGACGACGAAGTCGACGAGGAACGTCTCCAGTTCACCGCCGGCAGCCGTTGACGGCGCGGTCGGGACCGCCGGCGCCAAACCACCAGGCAGCGGCCGCGACGGCGCGGCGACTGCACTCGTAGCCGGCGACGGCGAGGCCTTGCCGCCGACGCGTGGCAGCATGTAGTCGAGGAGATGGCGGAGAGTGCGGAAGTCGTCGAGCGAGACGCTCGAGTCAGCCGAGAGCCCGTAGCGCTGGCCGATTTCGCCGAAGAGCTGCGCCTTGCGAATGCTGTCGATCCCCAGATCCCCTTCGAGATCCGCATCGAGTTCCACGATCTCCTTCGGATAACCGGTCTGCTCGACGACGAACTCGACGAGAAAGCTCTCCAGCTCGACGGCTCGATCGTCGCCGACAGCCGGGGCCTCGACGACCGCCGTGGCGCCCACCGCCCTGGCATGGCCATTGGAGACGTGGCCATTTCCCTCGTGGGCAAGCGTCGCATGACCGTTGGCCGAGTGCCCGTTTGAGCCATGGCCGTTGGAGGCGTAGCTGCTCCTCGACGAGCCATTGGTGTTCCCATGAGCCGACCGGGTCGACGGCTGAGCGGAGTCAGACTTCCCGCCGACGCGTGGCAGCATGTAGTCGAGGAGATGGCGGAGGGTGCGGAAATCATCGAGCGAGACGCTTGAGTCGGCCGAGAGCCCGTAGCGCTGGCCGATTTCTCCGAAGAGCTGCGCCTTGCGGATGCTGTCGATGCCGAGATCCCCTTCGAGGTCGGCGTCGAGTTCCACGATTTCCTTCGGATAGCCGGTCTGCTCGACGACGAAGTCGACGAGGAAGCTTTCCAATTCCACCGCCGCACCCGATCGGGAAGCCGAGGGCTTCGCGGCCGACGTGGCGGCGAGGCGGTTGACGCCCGTCGCCACGGGAGTTGCGGGCACGGGGACCGGGGTCACGCTCACCGAGTGCACCGCGACGGACGGCAGCGTGACGGCCGGGGCCGTGACGGTGCCCGAATGACCATTCGAGACAGGCTGGACTCGCGGAGGCGACGGAACCTGGGCTTGCCCTTGGGGTTGCGACACCGAAGGGGTGGGCTTCGGGGACGTGCCAGCAGGGCGGACGGCCCCACCACCGGCCCGGTTCCTGGCCCGCCGCCGCGCGGTGGCATCGAACGAAAGCACGGTCGTCGGCCGCGGCGCGGGCCGGGCCACGGCGACAGGGGCGGGCGGCAGCGGCGCGGACACGATGGCCCCGACGGCACGGAGCTGATCATGAACCTTGGCGAGATGGCCGGCGACGTCACGGCCGCGTTGGTCGAATTGGAGGAAGGTCGCCCCTTCGCGTCCCTCGAGGACGCGCCGCGTCAGACCGGTGAGCACCCCCGATGGCCCGACCTCGACGAACGTCCGCACTCCCTCGGCCCACAGCTTCTCGACCACCTCGACCCAGCGCACCGTCTGCGTCATCTGGCGGACGAGGCTCTGACGAACGTCGGCGACCGTCGCCATCGGAGCCGCCGTCGTGCTGCTGTAGACGCGGCGCGACGGGGGAACGATCGCCATCCGATCGATCGCCTCGGAGAGCTTCGAGGCCGCGTCGGCGAGGAGCGGCGTATGGAACGGACTGGGAACGGCGAGGCGCTTTGAGCGGATCCGCCGCGCCTCGAGGAGCACCTCGACCGCATCGACGGCGCGGGAATGGCCGCCGATCACCGACTGCTCGGGAGCGTTCTCGGCACACACCCACACCTGTCCGGCAAATGGCTCGATCGCGGCGGCGACCTCCTCGCGACGGGCGATCACCGAGAGCATCGCTCCCTGCTTCGGACCGTGTTGGTCGACGGCGGCGGCACGGGCCTTCGTGGCCCGCGCGCCCTCGGCAAAGCTCCAGGCCCCTGCGGCGACGAGCGACGGAAACTCCCCGAAGCTGTGGCTGGCGATCACGTCGGGGGAGAATCCCATCCCCTCGAGCACCTTCCAGGCGAGCAGGTCGCCGAGATACATCCCCCACTGGGTGTCCCACACCGCCGTGCCCATCCGATGGTCAGGCTGCCAGGCCACCCCGGCGAGGGTCTCGAAGCCCGCCGACCGGGCCTCCGCGTCGAGGTCGTCCACGGCCTGTCGGGCCGCGGGCGATTCCGCGAGCAGGCCGCGGAACATGTCGGCGTACTGCGATCCCTGCCCCGGAAAGAGGGCCGCCACGAGCGGGCGCCCGGTCGGCAGCGCCTCCGCGCTGAGGTGGGCCGGAGCGGGGGAGACGATCGGAGCCGCCGCGATGGCGGCCGGCTCCCGCGCCGCCACCGGCACCGGGAGTCCGTTGTCCATGACGACATGGCCAACCTGGGTCTCATTGACGACGGTGATCGCCCCAGCCCGATAGCCGCTGGAATCGACTTCCGGCACGGCCATTGACCGCGACGAAGCAACCGGCATCCCCGGCAGAGCGGCCCCGGCGGCCACGGTCGGCGGCATCCGTCCCATCTCGAGGACCTCGGCGAGCTTGATCATCCCGGCCGCGGCAGCCGCCGCCCCGAGGTGGCCGACGAGCCCCTCGACCGCCCCGCCCACCGGTGCGATCCCGTATTCGCTGGCCAAGGCGCGGAGTTCGGGCTCGTCGATGTCACGCGTTCCCGAGCCGGCGACCTCGAGCGCCCCGACGGCCCCCGGCACGATTCCCGCCTGGAGTCGGGCTTCGCGGACGGTGCGGGCCGTGGCCTCGGCGACCGTAGCCCCCGATCCCACCGACACGCCACGAATGACACCATGGATCCGATTCCCCGCGGCGCGGGCGTCGGCGAGACGCTTGAGCACCAGGACGACCGCTCCCTCGCCGGGAACGCGGCCGTCGCGGGCGGCATCGAAGGCCGAGCTTGGGCCATCGGCGAGCACCCCTTGGAGCGAGAAGCCCTCGTAGGCCATGAGGTCGAGATAGCGTTGGCCGGCGGCGCAGAGCACGGCGTCGCAGTCGCGCTCGCGGAGGAGATCGACCGCCGCCGAGAGGGCCGAGACGCCGGAGCAATCTCCGGAGTCGAGCGCGAGCGCTCCTCCCATGAGATCGAACGACTTCGTCAGCCGGCTGGCGAGCGTGGAACTCGTGAAGCTCCCCGTCTCGTCGACCAGTGCCGGCATCTTTTCGAGGAGCTTCTTTCCATAGCCCTCGACGATCCGCTCGATATCGCGCGGCGCGATCCCCCGACGGCCGAGGGCCGCGCGGAGGTGACGGGATGTTTCGGGCAGGCGGAGCCCCATCTGGAGATCGTTGGAGAACTCGCCGCCGAACATCGTCCCCACCACGACGCCGGTGCGGACGCGGTCGAGCGACGCCACCCCGCCGACTTCGGCGATCGCGGCATCGGCGGCCTCGAGGAGCATGAACTGGAGCGGGTTGGCCGCGGCGATCTGCTTCGGCGGCACCTTGTGCCGGCGCCAGTCGTAGACGAACCCCTCGACGAAGCCCCCCACCCCGGCCACGGTGTGCCAGGTCCGGGGAGCCCGCGGATCGAGCGCCCGGGCGACGTTGAAGCGCGACGCCGGCACCGGGCCGATCGCCGTTTGCCCCCCGCGAACGAGCGACCGAAAAGCGTCGACGGTCAGGGCGCCGGGGAGGACGCTGCCGATGCCGACGATCGCCACCGCTTCGTCGTCAGCCGTGCCCTTCGGCGCCGCAGGCAGAGCGACCACGGGGCGTGCGGGAAGATGCTCCGAAAGGGCCAGATGGACGTTGAGGCCGCCGATCCCGAAGGCGTTCACCGCGGCCCGACGGGCTTCGCCGTCGGCCCGCTTCGGCCACGGAATCGACTGGCTGGGAACGACGAACGGGCCCCGCTCCCAGTCGAAGTCCTCGTTGTATTCGCTGCAGGTCGAGCCGGGAGGGATGAGCCCGTGCTCCATCGCGAGCACGACCTTGACGAGGCTCGCCATGCCGGCGGTCTCGAGGGTGTGGCCGATGTTCGCCTTCACGCTGCCGATCGGAATCTTCCGCCCGGCCGGAACGTTCGCCGAGACGAGCGCCGACAGCGCGCCGAGTTCGGTCGCGTCGCCGACCTGGGTGCTCGTGGCGTGGGCTTCGATGTAGTCGAGGCGGCCGATTTCTCGCTTGTCGGGATAGGCCCGCTCGACGGCGAGCTTCTGCCCCTCCTGACGCGGCGCCCACAGGCTCTTTCCCTTGCCGTCACTGGCCACGCCGATGCCGCGGATGACCGCCCGGATCCGATCGCCGTCGGCGATCGCCTTGGAGAGCTTCTTGACGACGAGCGCCACATAGCCCTCGGCGGTCACCAGGCCGTCGGCATCGCGGCCGAAGGGACAGGAACCGGAGTTGCTCACCGACTGTGCGGCTGAGAAGAGGACGAGGCTGTCCGACTTGCAGTAGGAGGCCCCACCGACGATCGCCTGATCGATCCCCCCCTGCTGGAGCGCGCGGGCGGCGATGGCGAGAGCCTGGAGCGACGAGGCACAGGCGGCGTCGACGACGAGGTAGGGGCCGTCGAGGTGGAGCGCTTCGCGGACGATCTTGGCGGCGCCGAGGGCGCCCAGGTCGAGTTTCTCTCCGGGACGGCGGCCGGGATGGTCGCGGCGAACCGCGGCGGTGACCTCGGCGGCGACGGAGTCCGCCCCGGCACCGAGGAGTTCGCGGGCCGCTTCGACGTCGCGAAGCCAGGCGGCGGTGCCGTCGATCCCGGTGGAATAGACGTAGTCGCCGATCCGGGTGCTCCCGCCGGTGTGACCGACGTAGACGCCGGTGCGCGGCCCGCGGGGCATGGCGAAGGGATCGAGTCCGGCATCCCGGCAGGCCAGCGACGCCACCTCGAGGAAGATGTGGTGGGCGACGTCGTAGCGATCGAGCATGTCGGCACGGATCGGACAGACGGCCGGATCGGCCGGACGCTCACTGACGATCGCCCCCAGATCGGAATAGCTCTTGCCGACCTTGCTCTTCTCGGGATCGAAGTACAGGTCGCGAGGGAGGCGCGAGTCGGGCAGGCGGCCCCAGGCGGTGCGGCCATGCACCACGAGGTCCCAGAAAGCGTCCAGGCCATCGGCCCCCGGAAGCCTGCAGGCCATGCCGACAATCGCCAGTGAATCGTGCAAAGCTCGGTCCTCGTCCTGGAGGGGCATCGTCAACGGTTCGGCGCCCCGCGGAGGGGGCGGCAGAACCGGCGCGGGGTGCGTTCGGGGGGGGAAGGTCAGAAGGGGTTGATCGGGGTCCGTGCGCGGATCGGGATGTTCGTCGGCCAACAACCCGTCCGTGGGATCAACACCGGCCCCCGTCCGGGATCCCCGATTTCTCGGGGAATCCGGCCGACCGGGGAGGCGGAAAACCGCCTATCACCGGCCCGGAGGCACATCCTTTCACCAGCGTCTTTGACCGCGAAAACCGGCGACGCGGGCCTCTCCAACCCGTTCGACAACCCCCAGTCGAGGGGCAGGCGAGGAGCGGAATGAGGCCAAGTGCCGAAATGTTCGCGGGAAAAGCAGTATGGATTGAGGGCTTTGACTGTCAAGAAAAGCCCTCACACCCTTCTCGCACCCCTGCGCTTTCGGGGCCATTCCGCCGCGCGCGGGCTGTGGATAGAGTGGCTCAGGCCCGGATGCGGCGGCGGATCCCCCTCGAATCCAGCCAGCCAGCCCCCCAGCCAGCCCTTCAGTTCGCTCCCCCATGTCCACGCCCCGTGCGCTCACCCCCTTCGAGCAACTCCTGCTGAGGGATCAGCGATCGGGGTTCCCGATGTGTTTTTTCCTCCTCTGCGAGGTTGAGGGGCCGCTCGACACCCCCCGTCTTCAGGGGGCTCTTCAAGAGGCGGCCGAACGCCACCCGCTCCTCTGCAGTCGCATCCGCGATACGTGGTGGCGCCCATCCTGGCGAGCCCCCGACGTCGTCCCCGTCTTGGAGTCCTTCCCCCTCGGTTCGTCCCCCCCGGGCATCCGCAACGACCCCTGGCGACCGATCGACATCCGGCGCACCAGTGGCGTCCGGATGGTGGCGATCGAACGGGCGCACGACGCGTGGGAGGTGGTGCTGATGATCCAGCACGCCGCCTGCGACGGATTGTCGGGGCTCGAGTTCTTGGGAGACGTCTGGTCGCGATACCACGGGAGCGAACCGGCGCCGTTCCGAACCCCGACGCGGGTCGTGAGGCGTCGGTCAGACTCTTCCGAGCGCGGCGCCGATCCTTCGGCGCCGTCCCCACAGCCCACCTCCGACCGCGGACACGCGGCCAGCGGCCTCGGCGGCGAGACGGCCCGGTTCGCAGGGTTCCTTCCGGCACGGCTCGCGCGCGGCCCGGTCCTGTCCCCTTCCCGGCCCGAGACCCTGCCCGCCGCCGGCCCATCGCTGCCGTTTTTCACCGTCAGCCTTTCGGCAGAACAGACCGCCTCGATCAAGCAACGCGCGGCGGCCGATGGCGCCTCGCTCAATGACGTCGCGGTCGCGGCCGTGATGCGGGCCGTGGCGGCCTGGAACGAGGCTGCCGGCCATCCGGCCGCGCAGATCCGGGTCACGATGCCTGCGAGCCTCAAGGCCCCGGGGACGAGGGCTCCGGCCTGCAACGACATGGGCTACGCCTTCCTCGACCGAACCGCCGAGGCATGCCGGGCCCCGGTCGACCTCATCCGCTCGCTCGCCGTGGCCAGTCGCTGGATTCAGGAGCACCGCGCCGCCGGCTTGTTTCTCGACACACTGGCGATCATCGACCGCTTTCCTCCGGGGCTCTGGCTCCTCACCCGGCTTCCCGTCCCCCTCTCCACGGCCGTCGTCAGCTTCGTCGGCAATGTGGGGCCGAGGCTGCGGGCCAACGTGCCACGAGACGGTGGCTGCGACCTGCCCGGAGGACTGCGGATCGGGGCCGTGAAGGGGGTGCCGCCGATCCGGCCGGGCACCAGGCTCGGCGTCGGCCTGGTGATCTACGACGGCCGCCTCCACGTGACGGCGCTGTGTGACACCGCCGCGCTGGGACGAGCGGCGCCGCCTCTCCTCGCGGCGGCGATCCGTACCGAGATCCTCGAGTGCGCAGCCGCCCTCCCCACCGCTTCCGAGTTGCCGGCCACCACCACTCCCGACGTCCCGGTCTGAGGGGCCGCCGCGAACAGCGTCTGGAGCGCCGTCGTGACTATCTGGCGCGCGGGACGGTGGTTTGCGTGGGGGCATTGCGACAGCCTCCGTGAAACTCCTACATTCTCTGGCTTACCAGCGTGGGCAGGGCTCCACGCCGGCTCCTCCAGTCGCAACACCGACCAGCCATGATCGACATTCCCGCGGTGGATCGCCAGCACCTGCTCCTGACCGGTGCCACCGGTCTTCTCGGTTCGTACCTCGTCCGCGATCTCCTCCTCGATGGCCAACCCCTGGCCGTCGTCGTCCGGCGCAGCCGGCGGGAGTCGCCCGAGGCCCGCATCGAACGGATCGTGAGCGACTGGGAGACCGAACTCGGCAAGCGTCTCCCCCGCCCACGCGTGCTCGCCGGCGACCTGACGGCGCCGTGCTGCGGGCTCTCCGATGCCGATCTCGGATGGGTCGCCCGGCACTGTTCGGCCCTCCTCCACAACGCCGCCAGCCTGAGCTTTCGGGGGAGTGACCGCGCCGCCGAACCGTGGCTCTCGAACGTCACCGGCACCGCGAACATGCTCGATCTCGTCCGCGTCACCGACATCGAGCATCTCCACCATGTCTCCACGGCGTATGTCTGCGGCCTGCGGTCCGGCACCGTCGCCGAGGACGATCTCGACGTGGGACAAGATTTCGGCAACGACTACGAACGGAGCAAGGTCGAGGCGGAGACGATGATCCGGGCGGCGGCAGGCCCGGCGAGCGTGACGGTCTATCGCCCCTCGATCATCGTCGGGGATTCGCACACCGGCTTCACCTCCACCTACCACGGGCTGTTCGCGGTCCTCCGACTCGGGCACACGCTCCTCACGAAGGTCGCCCTCGGTTCGACGAGTTGTTCGGCGATCCTCCGGCTCCTGGGGGTCGCGCCGTCGAACAGCAAGAACTTCGTACCGGTCGACTGGGTGTCGGCGGTGATCGCGCACGGCGTCCAGAAGCCCGAGGCCCGCGGCCGCACCTTCCACGTCACCCATCCGGAGCCGGTCTCGAACGTCGCCTTCGGCGCGGTCGTGCAGGAAGCGGTCGAGCGCTATTCGAAGGCCGCTTCGCCGGACGATCCGGAGCTGTGCGACGAGCAGTGGTTTGCCGACAACCTCTCGGCCCAACTCGACGTCTACCGCTCCTACTTCCGCAACGACCCTACCTTCGATCGGGCCAACACCGAAGCGATCGCGGGCCACATCCCCTGCCCTCCCCTCGACCATCCCCGGCTGATGCGAATGGCGAAGTTCGCCATCGACCAGGATTTCGGACGGGCTCCCCGCCCCGCTCGCCGCACCGCCGAACCGGTGGCGGGGAATCTCGGGACGCCGGTCGGCTGAGCGACGGCCTTCTCCGGTCGGCCGAGGCGCCGGTCCACCTGTAGGCATCGTGCCGGCAACACGCCCGGTGCCGACGGCAACGGCTCCACGGCCGCGAGTGGATCCGGCCGGCTGCATGGTCGATCAACTCCGCAGGCAGCCCTCTGCCGCTTCCCGACGGG
>JBIIQL010000596.1:0-2702 GCA_044342095.1 Pirellulales bacterium | reverse complement strand
CTATGGCGCCTCCTCACCACCGCCTCCGATGCCGAGGTGGCGGCGCTGGTGTTCCCGCGGGCGCTCGTCCTCGAAGCGGCCCGCGTGCCAGAGTTTGCCGGCCCCGCCAAGCCCCGTGACGGACGCAGCGGCGGCGCCGCACCGGGAACGATCGGGCAGATCCCGGCGGCCGACTTCGAGGATGAGTTCGCCACGGCCCGCGGCTACGCCAGAAGCCTCGATGCCGACGAGCGTCTCGAGCGGGCCGGGAACCCTGAGGCCCTTGAGCCCGCCGGCGGAACCGAGGCCGTCCGGCCGTTTCTCCGCTCCCTCGGCATCGACCTCCGCCCCGGCCCGCTCCCCAAGGCCGATGCTGTCCTCGATGCCGACGCCGTCGCCGAGACGGCCCGCGACCGGATGCGGCGTCAGGTGGAGGAGCTCTCGCGGTTCACGCAGCGCGTGCTCGAACGCTCGGCCGCCGTCCGGGCCAAGGATTGGCACGACGTGATCGCCGCCGCCCAAGCCAAGGACGCCCCCAAGGCCACCGCGGCCGTCGATGCCCACCGCGAGCGGATCCGCCGCAATCTCATCGGCGTCATCCCCGATGAGCTCCTTCCCTTCGCTGCCCGCTCCCGGCAGATCCTCGACGACCCTGCCTTCACCGGCTGGGAGGTGACGATCGACGTCTTCCCGGACGTGATCGCCGGCGGGATCCTCCTCGTGCCGAAGGGGATTCCCGCCGGGGAGAAGCGCCCCGCGGTCGTCTGCCAGCATGGCCTCGAAGGGGTGCCGATGGATGTCATCACCACCGAGGGTCAGTCGTTTCCGATCTACAAGGCCTTTGCCGCCGAACTCGCCAGACGTGGCTACGTCACCTTCGCTCCCCAAAATCCCTACCGCGGCCACGACCGCTTCCGCACGCTCCAGCGGAAGGGCAATCCCCTCGGCCTCACGCTCTTCAGCACGATCATCCCACAGCACGGGAGGATCATCGACTTCCTCGAGCGCCTCCCCGAGGTCGACGCCGGGCGGATCGGCTTCTACGGCCTCTCCTACGGCGGCAAGACGGCGATGCGTGTGCCGCCGTTCGAGCCGCGTTACAAGCTCTCGATCTGCTCGGCCGACTACAACGAGTGGGTGCGGAAAAATGCCGTCGACCACGCTCCCTACAGCTACGTCTTCACGCCTGAATACGAGATCTTCGAGTGGAACATGGGGAGGCTCGCCAACTACGCGGAGCTGTCGTGGCTGATCTGGCCGCGGCCGTTCATGGTCGAACGCGGGCATGACGACGGCGTCGCCCCCGACGAATGGGTGGCCGCAGAGTTTGCCAAGACGAAGCGGCACTACGTCAAGCTCGGCGCCGGCAACAACGCCGAGATCGAGTGGTTCGACGGGCCCCACGCCATCAACGGCCGCGGGACCTACGACTTCCTCGACCGCCACCTCGATCCCGATCACAAGCTCCCGCCGCGTTAAGCCGGCGTCGCCGCAAGCGCCGGCGTCGGTCCCTCCCTCACTTCGTCGCCAGCGGTTGCGTCGACCGCAGGTAGGCGAACAGATCGCGGACCTGCTGGTCGTCGAGGGGCCGGAGCAACCCTGCTGGCATGATCGACACCGGGCTGCGGTGGAGGTCGTCGATCGCGTCGCGGGGCACGCTCACCGTCCGGCCGTCGGCCGTGCGGAGGAGGACGAGCCCCGGATCCTCGCCGACGACGAACCCCGACAGCGTCCGCCCCTCGTCGGTGACGATGACCGTCGTCTCGTAGCCCTCGCGGATCGTGGCGCTGGGGTTCGCGACATGGACGAGGAGCGCCCGCGGGTCGCCGCGATCGTGGCTCGTGAGATCGGGGCCGATCTGTCCCCCCTCGCCGAAGAGCATGTGGCATGAGGCACAGGTGGTGCGAAACACCGTCCGGCCGAGGATCGGGCTCCCCGAGCCTTCAGCGAGCACGCCGCGGATCCGCTCCAGATCGGCGGCTGCGGCGGCCTCCTCGCTCCCCGGCTCGGGGCCAGCGCCAAATCGCTGTGCCACCCTTTCCGCGACGGCTGGCTCCCGATGGAGACGGATCCGGCGAACGACCGTCTCCGGCACCGAGGCGGGATCGACCCGGCCGGCATCGATCGCCTCGAGGAGCGTCATCGTCCAGGCCGGCCTCCCGGCGAGGAGATCGAGCGCTTGTGCACCCACGGTCGGCGGGGCGCCTGGCAGCAGGTCAATGGCGGCGGCGGCGATCGCCGGATCGCTCCAGCCCTCGAGGGCCGCAAGCGCCGCCCCGCGGACGCGCTCGTCCCCCGGTGCGGCGGCGACGGCAAGGAAAACCTTCTCCGCCGAGGGTTCGAGCGTCTCGCCAAGGATCGCGATATCGGCGAGCCGATCTTCCGGCTTGGCGCTGCCATTTCCCACCACCGACAGCGCGTCGGCGACGGTCGTCTCGTCGGAGAGCCGCAGCCGGAGGGCGCGCGATCCGCCCCCAGACAGGCTGATCGCGGCGAGGAGTTCGGCCGGCACCGCGGAGAGCGACCGGCCGGCAAACGCCTGCTCGCAGCCCTCGAGGAGACGGGCCCGGTGGGTCGCGTCGGGAGCCACATCGACAAGCCCGGCCGCGGCCAGCTGATCGGCCCGCGACCCGAGGGCGAGCCGGCGGGCCACGCGCGACTGAAGCACGTCGCGGCCGAGCCGCGAATGCCAGAGCGGCCCGTCTTCCCCACGGAGTCGCGCG
>JBIIQL010000085.1:0-9583 GCA_044342095.1 Pirellulales bacterium | reverse complement strand
CCTCGCGAGCGAGACGAACATCCGCGGTGTGATCCGCTCGGAGCTCCTCGAGCTCGCCGAGAAACACGGCGACGACCGACGCACCGAGATCAGCGGCGAGGCGGGCGACATCCGCGACATGGCCGAGCTGATCACCGAAGCGACGATGGTCGTGACGATCAGCCGTGCCGGCTACGTGAAGCGCACCGCCGCCGACACCTACCGGGCCCAACGCCGCGGTGGCAAGGGGCTGACCGGTGCCCGGAGCGACGAGGAAGATCCGATCGAGCATTTGTTCGTCGCCAGCACCCACGACTTTCTCCTCGTCTTCACGACGCACGGGAAGGTGTTCACGCTCCGGGTCTTCGAGCTGCCCGAACTCGCCCGAGACGCCAAGGGGCGGGCCCTGGTCAACCTTCTCGAGTTCGAGAAGGGGGAGAAGGTGGCCGATTGCCGCGCGGTGTCGGGCTTCGAGGATCCGGGGCAGTTCCTCATGCTCGCCACCCGCAGCGGGGTCGTGAAGAAGACCCCGCTCGAGGAATACAAGCGCCGCCGCACGAAGGGGCTGATCGCCGTCAAGCTCCGCGACGGCGACGAACTCGTCGATGCCGTGATCACGCGGCCGGGGGACGAGCTCGTCCTCTCCACCGCGAAGGGGATGGCGATCCGCTTCCCGGAATCGGATGCCCGCCCGATGGGGCGCGACACGAGCGGCGTGCGTGGCATCAAGCTTTCCTCGGGCGACCGTCTCGTCGGGATGGTGGTGGCCGACCCTGAGGCGACGCTGCTCACCGTCTGCACCCATGGCTACGGCAAGCGGACGCCGTTCGGCCCGGGCACGGAGCTCACCGGCCCCGGGCCTGACGGCGACGGCGAATCGGACACCTCCGACGTCGTGGCCACCGATGCCGACGAGGGGGCCGGCGAGGAGGGGGGCGACGGCGGCTCGAGTGGCATGCGGTACCGCACCCAGCACCGTGGCGGCAAGGGAGTGCGCGACATCAAGGCCACGCAGCGCAACGGCGAAGTCGTCTCGGTGGTGGCCGTCAAGGATGGCGAGCAGGTCCTGATGATGACCTCGCGCGGCAAGATCCAGCGTGTTAACGTGGCCGAGATCAAGGCCATCGGTCGCAACACGCAAGGCGTGCGGATCATGCGGCTGGACGACGGCGACACGTTGGCGGCCGTCGTGCCGGTGCCGGCGAGTGAGCAGGAGGAGGGCGATTCCGCCGAAGGCGATGGCCCGGTCGATGGTGGCGATGCGCCGGTGGCGGGCGGCGGACCCGCCCAGACCGACGGCGACACTCAGGCGACCTGAGCCAGGCGTGATGCCAGGCCCGGTCGTGGCGGCGGGGCAGGCATCGGCCGGGCCGAGGCTTTTCTTCGGGTGTCGCTGGATCAATCAACCGGATTCACTCGAGGGCTCATCATGCGGATCGCGGTCGTGGGAACGGGCTACGTCGGCCTCGTCTCGGGAACCTGTTTCGCGGACAGTGGCAACGTCGTCACCTGCCTCGACATCAACGCCGACAAGATCGCCCGACTCAATCGTGGCGAGATCCCGATCTACGAACCCGGGCTCGAAGAGCTCGTCGAGCGAAACGCCCGTGCCGGCCGCCTTCGCTTTACCACCGACACCGCGGCCGCGGTGAGCCGGGCGGAGATCGTCTTCCTCGCCGTCGGCACCCCACCGGCGGCCGACGGATCGGCCGACCTGACCGCCCTCTGGAAGGTCACCGAGTCGATCGCTCCGCATCTCGATCCGACGGCGATCGTCGTCACGAAGAGCACCGTCCCGGTAGGAACGTGTGCCGGCATCGAGGCCCGACTGCTCGCCGCGACGGGGCGGGCCTGTCGGGTGGCGAGCAACCCTGAGTTTCTCAAGGAAGGGGCCGCGATCGACGACTTCCAGCGGCCCGACCGGGTCGTGGTCGGGGTCCGCAACGCCGCCGACGGCGAGCTGCTGCGGAATCTCTACGCGCCCTACCTCCGCACGGAGCATCCGTTCCTGGCGATGTCGCCGGAGAGTGCGGAGATGACGAAGTATGTCGCCAACGCGCTCTTGTCGACGAAGATCAGCTTCATCAACGAGGTGGCCAATCTCTGCGAGCGGATCGATGCCGACATCGACGACGTCCGCCGCGGGATCGGGCATGACAACCGGATCGGCTTCGCCTTCCTGTTTCCCGGAGCCGGGTACGGCGGCAGCTGTTTTCCGAAGGATGTCCAGGCGCTCGCGGCGATGGCTCGGGCCCAGGGGCTTTCTCCCCGCGTCCTCTCCGCCGTCCACGACACGAACGTCGCCCAGAAGCTCGTCCTCGGCGCCAAGCTCGACGCCCACTTCGGAGGGCGGCTCTCCGGCCGCCGGGTGGCGGTGTGGGGGCTGGCCTTCAAGCCGCGGACCGACGACATCCGCGACGCGCCGGCGCTCGACCTCATCGATCACCTCCTCGCCGGCGGGGCGACGGTCGCCGTCCACGATCCCGAGGCGATGGAAAACGTCCGCGCCCTTTACGGCGATCGCTTGACCTACGCGGAGCGGCCGATGGAGGCGCTCGACGGGGCCGACTGTCTCGTGATCGTCACCGAGTGGGGGGAGTTCCGTCGGCCCGATTTCGACGAAATGGCCGCCCGGCTCGGGGCGAAGGTCATCTTCGATGGCCGCAACCTCTACGCGCCGGCCGAGATGCGGTCGCGCGGGTTCACCTACCACTGCATCGGCAAGGCGCCGATCCTCCCGGGCTGACCGGTGCCGGCGGGAACGGGGGACGCGTGAACGACCACGAACGAGCGGAGCGGGAGGGGGGCGGCCCTCCCGTGCGGTGGACAGAGCAGGCGACCTCGGATGGGGCCCGGGCCGGCACGCTCATCACCTCCCGGGGATCGGTCCCCACGCCGTTGTTCATGCCGGTGGCGACGGCGGCGACGGTGAAGGGGGTCGACATCGGTCGGGTCGCCGGCACCGGCGCCGGGATGGTGCTCGCCAACGCGTACCACCTCCATCTCCGCCCCGGCGAAGAGATCGTCGAGGCGGCCGGCGGGGTCGCGCGGTTCATGGGATGGGACGGTCCGATGCTCACCGATAGCGGTGGGTTTCAGGTGTTCAGCCTCGCCAAGCAGGTGAAGGTGACCGAGGAGGGGGCGTTCTTCCGGTCGCATCTCGACGGCCGGGCGATCGCCTTCACGCCGGAGGCGTCGATGCGCATCCAGGAGCGAATCGGCGCCGACGTCGCGATGCAACTCGACCACGTCATCGCCCTCCCGGCCGACCGGGACGCCGTGGCCGACGCGATGGAACGCTCGATCCGCTGGGCGAAGCGCTGCCGTATCGCCCATCAGCGCCCCGATCAGGCGCTGTTCGGGATCGTCCAGGGGGGGCTCGATCCGGATCTCCGCGCCGAGAGCGCCGCCCGACTCCAGGAGATCGGCTTTCCGGGGTATGCCGTCGGCGGGCTGTCGGTCGGCGAGGGCCCCGAGGCGATGGTGGCGACGCTCAAGGCCACCGTCCCCCGTCTCCCTGCCGACCGTCCCCGGTATCTCATGGGGGTGGGGCAGCCGGCCGACATCATTCAGGCCGTCGGCACCGGGATCGACATGTTCGACTGCGTTCTCCCCACCCGTTGCGGTCGCAATTCGCTCGTCTACACCTTCTCCGGCCCGATCCGTCTCCGCAACGCCCGCCATGCCCGCGACCGCCGGCCGCTGGAGGCCGATTGCCCCTGTCCCGCCTGCCGGCACGGCCGCGATTATCTCCGCCACCTGTTCCTCGCCGGTGAGATGCTCGGCCCGGTGCTCGCGTCGATCCACAACCTCACCTTCTACCAACGGCTCGTGGCTCGGCTCCGGGAGGCGGTGGTGGAAGGGCGTTTTGAGGCCGTGGCCCGGGGGATGCTCGACAATTTGCTGGCAGGAGAGGAGCGGGCCTGATTCGGTGGGGATCAGGCGGATCAGGCAGGGACCCGCTCGTTGGCCGCCCCTGATGGGGGCTGGACGGCCCGTCGTCCGGCCGGGCCGTGTGTCGCTCTTGTCGGTGGTGCGCCAAGACCGATACATTTGCGGTTTTCCCCCCGCTCGGTGGCGTCCCGCGCCCCCGTTCCGTCCGCCCGCAGGGTTACCCGCCATCACCATGCCGATCTTCCCCCCTCCGACAGCCGTGGTCTCGTTGTTCGGCCAGGCGCAGGGACCGGCGACCCCGACGCAACTCCTCCTCCAGGTCCTGCCGTTCCTCCTCGTCGGCGTGGCTGCCTGGACGCTGCTCTACAAGCCCGAGCGCGAGCGGATGAAGCGGCAGCAGGACCTCCTCTCCGGCCTCAAGAAGAACGACCGTGTCCTCACCTCGGCGGGCATCTACGGCACCGTGGCCAACGTCGACCGGGAATCCGGTCGCGTGACCCTCAAGGTGGATGACGCCGCCAACGTCAAGATCCAGGTGGCCCTGTCGACGATCGCGTCGGTGCTCGACGGATCGACGGAGTCTGCCGCAACGAGCGGGTGACGTCCCCACCCCGGTGCCCGCCCCACCCCTGAATCCCGATCCGCATCGAAAGTGAGTCTGCGACCCATGCTCCCGCTCCTCGTCCTTCCCCTCGCTCAGGCCGCTGCCGCTGCCGCCCCCGACGTCGCCGCTGCCACCACGGCAGCCACCGCACTCCCGTGGTGGCGGGTGGGGTATGGCGTCTGGCTCCTGGCGCTGCTCACGATCCTCGTGCCGACGATCCTCTCTTGGTTCCTCGCCAAGGCGCTTCGCGCTTCGGACATGTGGGGACGGCTCGCCACCGTGCTGACGGCGCTCGTCGCCGGCCTGGCGATCATCGCGCTCGGCTGGCCGCCACGCCTCGGCATCGACCTCAAGGGAGGCGTGATCCTCGTCTACGAAGTCGACGGCTCGAAGCAGGTCGGTGGTCAGGTTGAGGATGCGATTGGGAAGATCGAGTCGCTCCTCAGCGCCCGCGAGGGCCGCCTCGGCACCGCCACCCGGACCGCCGACGGCAAGATCGCCGTGAAACTCGAGACCGCCGACGCCGCCTCCCGGGCGTCGTTCATCGACGGTGTCCAGGAGCTCGACTTCGGCGGCGCCAAGGTCCGGCTCGCGAAAGCTCCCGTGGCGGCCGATGCGCTCGACCTCGAGTTTGAGGTCGAGGGGCGGTCGGCGGCGGTCGACATGGACAAGCTCGTCGCGGCGGTCGCCCGCCGCGTCAATCCGGGCGGACAGAAGGAAGTCACGGTCCGCCGCTACGGCCTCGACCAACTCGAGGTGATCGTTCCGGAGGTCGACCAGTCGGAGGTCGATCTCATCAAGAAGATCGTGTCGAGTGCCGGTGTCCTCGAGTTCCGGATCACCGCCAACCGGGACGATCCCCGCCATCGCCGTGTCATCGAGTTGGGGGAGCGTTCGGTCGGCGAGACGGTCGTCGACGGTGGCGGTCCGATCGGACGTTGGATCGAACTCGATACGACGAAGTTCTCCGCGGATGAAAACCGTGGGCTCGTCACCCGCAATGCGTCCAACGGCAGCGTTCAAGTGCTCGTCGTCCTCGACCGCTTCGACGTCACCGGTGGCTACCTGACGCGTGCCGTGTCGAGCTTCGATCCGCAGTCGCTCGCGCCGTGTGTGAACTTCTCGTTCAATTCGGCCGGCTCGAGCCTGTTCGGTGTCCTCACCAGCAGCAATCTCCCCGATCCGGCCAACCGGCTGACGAGCCGGCTCGGGATCGTCCTCGACGGCGTTCTCCTCTCCGCCCCGGCGATCCGCAGCACGATCTCCTCGAACGGACAGATCACCGGAAACTTCGAACAGCGTGACGTCGAATCCCTCGTCGGGGTCCTCAACGCCGGTAGCCTGCCGGCGGCCCTCTACAGCGAGCCGATCAGCGAGCAGCGGATCAGCCCGCAGCTCGGGGCCGACACGATCCGCTCCGGCGCTCGCGCGATGCTCCTGGCGACGATCGTCGTTCTCGCGTTCATGCTCGCCTACTACCGCTTCTCCGGCCTCGTGGCCGATCTCGCGGTGCTCCTCAACATCATCCTCGTCGTCGCGCTCATGATCTCGATCAAGGCGGCGTTCACGCTCGCCGGGCTCGCGGGGCTCGTGTTGTCGGTCGGTATGGCCGTCGACGCCAACGTGCTCATCTACGAGCGGATGCGGGAGGAGACCGACCGTGGCGCGGCCCTGCGGATGGCGATCCGCAACGGCTTCCAGCGGGCCTTCTCGACGATCATCGACTCCAACCTGACGACGGTCATCACCGGCGTCGTCCTGTTTTTCATCGGCACCGATCAGCTGAAGGGCTTCGCCGTCACCCTCATCCTCGGCCTGCTCCTCAACCTGTTCACGGCCGTGTTCTGCTCCCGCGTGATGTTCGATCTCGCCGAGCGGAACGGCTGGATCCGCCGGCTCAACATGGGGCGGATCTTCGGGGTGACGAACTTCGAGTTCGTTCGCTGGGTGCGGCCGGCGATCATCGGCTCGGCGCTGTTCATCCTCGCCGGCCTGGCCGCGGCGGCCCAGCGCGGGCAGGGCCTGTTCGACATCGATTTCACCGGTGGCACGAGCGTCCAGGTGGCGTTCAAGCCGGGGAAGGCTCCCGACATTGCCGATGTCCGGGAGGCCGTCAAGACGCTTCCCAACACGGCGGTGAGTTCGGTGACCGTCGAGGGAGAATCGCAGTCGCGGTTCAAGATCGACACGTCGCTCCGTGACACCGCCGAGGTGCAGCGGACGCTCCAGTCGGTGTTCCCCGACAGCCTCCTCACCTACGAGATGTCGTTCGCGGATGTTGCCACGGCCCCGGCCGCCGAAGGACAGGCCGCCGACGCCGCCCGGACGACCGCCACGCTCACCTTCCCGGCGAAGATCAACCAGGCCACGTTGCGCGAGAAGATCGAGGCCACCCTGGCGGCCGAAGGGGTCGGCGCGGTGCCGTTTGCCGTCGAGTCCCCCGGCGCCGTCGCCCGTTCGAAGCCCTACGAGATCTGGACGCTCTCCTCGGGAATGGATGCCGACACGACGACGCGCGTCCTCGGGAAGATGAAGAGCGACCTCGCCGGCACGCCGGTCTATCTTTCGGCCAACTCGATCGGCGGCAAGGTCGCCGGGAACACGAAGATCACCGCGGTCTACGCGCTTCTGGCCAGCCTGGGGATGATCGTCCTCTACGTCTGGCTACGGTTCCAGAACGTCGCCTTCGGTCTGGCGGCGGTCGTGGCCCTCCTCCACGACGTCCTCGTGGCGGTCGCCTGCCTGGCGATCTCGCATTACGTGGCGCCGTTCCTCGGCTGGGCGCTCATCGACGACTTCAAGATCAGCCTCGACGTCGTCGCCGCGCTCCTCACGATCATCGGCTTCTCGATCAACGACACGATCGTGATCTTCGACCGGCTCCGCGAACTGCGTGGCAAGGCGCAGTATGTGACCGCCCCGATGATCGACAAGGCGGTCAACCAAACCTTGAGCCGCACCGTGCTCACCTCCGGCACGGCGTTCCTCGCGACGTTGATCCTCTTCCTCTTCGGAGGATCGGGGATCCATGCCTTCGCCTTCACGATGCTCGTGGGCATCATCACCGGCACCTACAGCACGATCTACATCGCCTCCCCGATCGTGCTCTGGCTGCAGCGGTGGTTCGCCGAGGCGCCCGCAGGCGCACCGGCTTCGCGGGCCGCCGGCACCGCCTGAGATCCGTCGGTCCCGGGGGACGGATCGTCTCCCCCGGGACCTGCGACTTTGCCGACCTTGCGGGTCGAGGCACCCCGGCCGACGGGGATTGAAGTCGCGCTGTGCTCCGGTCGGGCCCCGTCCCGACATTTGAGGGGCTAGAGTTTCTCGGATGACTCGCTGACGGCACGAGGCCTCGGGGAAACCGGATCGATGATGCGTACCTTGAGGTTCCTGACCGGATTGGTGATGGTCGTGACCGGCGTGTCGCTTGCCGCGCCGCTGGCCACCCGGCTCGTCGAGGCCCAACTCGATACGACCAGCGGCGTCGAGGGGGCGCCTGCATCGGCATCGATGCCAACGGCGGAGCCGGCGGGCCCTGCCGCCTGGGCGGGAGCGGGCCCGGTCTCCGCATCGGCCCCCGCGGGAGCCGGTGGATACTGCATCCCCGATCCCCGCTCCGCGGTTGCCGTGGCCCCCGACGTGGCCGTTCCCGAGGAGGCCGTGACCCTTCCCCTCCCGGCTGACGAACTCCAAGCGCCGTCGGCGGGCTACCAGCCTCCGCCCCCGCCCGACCTCCTCCCTGCGGCGCCAGCCGATCTGTCGCTCGCTCCCCCCGCCTTCAAGAGCACCTACCGCTCGACGCTCGACGTTCCCCCGCCTCCCCTCCTCGACGTCGCAGCGCCGGCACCGTTGGCGGTGAGCACGCCGGCGCGCGACGGGGGGGCGATGTTGGCGGCGGGGCCGATGTCGGGTGGCGGAGTGATCCACACCGTTTCGGCCGAACTCACCCCGACGCCGTTCGGCGCGGCCCCGGCGGGCGGGAACATGTCGGCGGCGATGGTGGCGCCCCCGTCAGTCGCTCCCAGCACCTACACGATCCGAGACGGCGACGACTTGACCTCGATCGCGACCCGGCTCTACGGCCACCCCGGGGCAGCTGAGGCGATCTGGTCAGCGAACCGTGACCGGCTCACCGATCCGGCGGTCCTGCCGATCGGGCTCTCGCTCCGCATCCCCCCCACCTGGGTCCCTCCCGCGGCACGCCAGCGGGGGCTCGCCGGCGCGGGGGCGCCGATCGAACCGGCAAGCCGCCCGGCCAGGGTCCGCGTCGCCCCAGGGGAGTCGCTCGAGAGCCTCGCGGAGAGGTTTTATGGCGACCGGGCGATGGCCGCCAGGCTCTGGGAGGCCAACCGCGACCAACTCCGTAGCCCCGCCCTCCTCGTTGCCGGAATGGACCTCCGCCTCCCCTGACGGCCAAAGAAGCACTGGCCGGTGACCCGAGAAAATGGTCCGGGACGCGTCTCTCCCCGTCGGATTGGGTAGAATCGGGACTCGAGCCCCCTTCCAGCCCGCGGGGGACAGGTCGCTGACGACGAGGGAAAAAGATGGCACGCCACACCACGACAGACGGAGAGCCAGACGGCCCCGATGATGGGGTGGTGGGCACCTCGGCCTTGCTCGCTCGCGATCTGCCGGCGCTCGCCGCCAGCCTCGTGCTCCATGTCGTGCTCCTCCTCACCCTCGCCTTGGTCGGGGTGGCCATGCCGCCGGCGTCCCGTCCGGCCGTGACCGTCATCGAGACGCCGCTTGAGCGCGACGAAGAGGTCGATCTGGCGCCGCAGGAGATGATCGTCAGCGACATGCCGGAAGAGACCGGCGCCGCCGGGGAGGATCAGTCGGCCGACGTCGCCCAGTCGCTCGCCCCGGTCCTCGACACTGTTTCCATGACGCCCGTCGAGGCCATCCCGGAACTCGTCGGTGACATCCAGGTCGATCCGCTCGACGAACTTCCCACGGCCACCGAGATCGACGAGACGATTGTCGTCCGCGGCGCCGTCGGGGCGACGACCAGCGGTGCGGCCGGCGCTGTCGATCGGCTGACGGCCGAGATCGATGCCTCGCTCCGGCAGCGGCCGACGGTCGTCGTCTGGGTGTTCGATCAGTCGG
>JBIIQL010000595.1:0-2712 GCA_044342095.1 Pirellulales bacterium | reverse complement strand
TGACCGGAGAGGATGGAGAGCTGCTCGGCGCGGGAGGGCCACTTGGCAACGCTCTTGACGTCGCTCGGCTCGAGCCGGGAGCCGTCGAGGGCACCGCCACGGAACTCGACACCGTCGTAGTCCTTGATGGCCGAGACGCGGTCGAGCTCTTTCGCCAGATCGACGACGTCCTCGCCTCCCCAGGCGATCGCGAGCATGCCTTCGGTCTTGCCGAAAGCCGGAGCCAGCGGCGTGTCGAGCGTCGCTCGACGAGCCAGGCTGTTCTTGATCAGTTGGAGTTTGATCTTCTTCTTCCGCAGCGTCTGGCGGAGCTGCGTGGTCTTCGTGCCGTCGAGACGGCCGAGGCTGAGAACGATCACCTCATTGACACCCTGCAGGCGTCCCTTGAGATCATCGACGAGGAGATTCTTGACGAGCTTGCTCATGGCGGATTTGGGCCCTGGTCGGGCGGCTTGGACGGCAGTGCGGCCGCGTGGGACTGAAACGAGCCGGGATGGAGGGGGCAGGAAACTGAAACGGAGGTCTGAAGCTGAGGCGGGGACGATCGAGGGCAGCCGGAAGCCGAACCAGGCCTCAGGCGGCGACCATGACGCCCGGGGTCATCGTGGCGGAGATCGACACGCTTTTCACGTACTGTCCCCGCACGCTGTTGGGCTGCAGCGACATGATGTGGTCGATGAAGGCCTTGATGTTGTCGACGATCTTCGCCGCATCAAAGCTGGCCTTGCCGACGACCGCATGGACGATGCCGGTCGGATCGTTGCGGAACTCGACCTTGCCCGCCTTGTACTCACTGACGGTCTTGCGGATGTCGGCGGTGACGGTGCCGGCGCGGGGGCTCGGCATCAGGCCTCGGGGGCCGAGCACCTTTCCGAGCGGTCCGACCAAACCCATCATGTCGGGAGCAGCGATGCAGACGTCGAAGTCGGTCCAGCCTTCCTTGATCTTCTTGGCGAGATCGTCAGCGCCGACTTCCTCCGCCCCAGCGGCCCGGGCCTCGTCGGCCATGTTGCCCTTGGCGAACACGACGACGCGCTTCGACTTCCCGATGCCATGCGGCAGCACGATGGAACCACGGACGATCTGATCGGCCTGCTTCGGGTCGATGCCCAGACGCATGTGGATCTCGACGGATTGGTCGAACTTGGTCGGCGGCATGCTCTTGATGAGCGCGACGGCGTCGGCAACGGGAAGAGGAGTCTCGGTCTTCGGCAACTTGGCGAGCATCGCCTTCATGCGCTTGGTGACTGCCACGGCTACGGTCCTGCAAGTGTTCGGGGAGAAAATCGGGAAGGATGAATCGGTGGACAGGAATCGGTCCGTCAGCTCTCGACGGTGATTCCCATGCTGCGGGCGGTGCCCTCGATCATGCGACGGGCGTTATCGGCATCACTGGCATTGAGGTCGTTCGTCTTGAGGCGCACGATCTCGTCAAGTTGGGCCTTGGTGACCTTGCCGACCTTGTCCTTGTTCGGCACGCCAGAACCCTTGGCGAGCCCCGCAGCCTTCTTGAGGAGCGCGGCCGCCGGCGGGCTCTTGGTGTAAAACTCGAACGAGCGATCGTTGTAGACCGTGACAACGACCGGAATCGCCATGCCGGCGGCTTCGCGGGTCTTGTCGTTGAATTGTTGGACGAATTGTCCGAGGTTGATGCCGTAACGGCCGAGCGACGTGCCGACCGGGGGGGCCGGGGTGGCCTGCCCGCCTGGGATCTGGAACTTCGCCTGTCCGACCACCTGCTTCGCCATGACTCTGACCTCTACCCCTTCCGCGGGACTGCTTGGAAACGTTGTTGCTTGTTGTTGATCCGGCCTGTCCTGCACACCCGGGCGTCCGTGCAGGTTGGACGCATCAAGACTCGCTCAGAGCCGTCGATGACGAGCCTCAGATACCTTCGATCTGCCAGTATTCAATGTCGACGGGGGTCGATCGGCCGAAGATGCTCAGCATCACCGTGACGCGACCGTTTGCCTCGTCGATCTGCTCGACCTCACCCTCGAAGTTTTCAAAGGTACCCTCGGTGATCTTGACCCGATCACCCTTCTTGAAATTGATCTTCAGCCGGGGCGCCTCGTCTGGCTTGACCGCCGACTTGTTGAGGAGTTTGTCAACGTCGGCCTGAAGCATGGGGCTCGGCCGTCCGGCCGAGCCGGTGAAGTCGCCGATTCCGCCGGTCTCCCTGACGAGATACCAAGTCTCGTCATTGAGAATCATGTTCACAAGGATGTAGCCAGGATAGAGCTTGCGGGAAACGACGCGTTTTTTACCGTTTTTAAACTCGGTGACCTGCTCCTTCGGCACGATGACCTTGCCGAAAAAGCGGTCCAACCCCTGCATCCTGATCCGCCGCTCGAGGGTGTCGCTGATCGAATCCTCGCGGTTGCTTTGAACTTTGAGGATGTACCACTTCTTCTCCCCGGCCGGAGCCACATCCTCGTCGGCTGCCGAAGCCACCGGCTTGGCATCATCCCCCCCGGCAAATGGGTCGGCGAGTTCAGCCGGGCTGCCGTCATCGTCGTCAGCTTCGACGGCCGGTGCAACATGGGCAGCGCCGGCGTGATGCGAGTCCGGCGTCCGATCGCCCGCGGCGTGCGGGGACGGAGACGCGACGGCGTCGGCGGGGGACTCGGTTGGATGTTCGTGCTTCGACATGCGTGGGGATGTCCGGGAATGTCACCCGGACCCTTGGGTCTCGACCGCGTTCAACGGAAT
>JBIIQL010000594.1:0-2715 GCA_044342095.1 Pirellulales bacterium | reverse complement strand
ATCTCCACGAGGTAACTCCCACCCCGGATCCCCTGGAGGATGTTCTTGATGTGGTGGGAGAGGGTGGCGATCGTGTGCCCCACCGCCGCGAGGCGCTCCGACTGCACCATCGCGGAGTAGTAGGTGGTGTCTTCGACGGCGAGGGCGGCCTGGTGGCCGATCGCGACCATGAGCTTGAGGTGCTCGTCGCTGAAGCGACGCTGCCCGGCGCCGAGCGCGTCGGCCAGGGGTGTCGTGGTGTCGACGTAGAGGATGCCGACGGTCCCGTAACGCCCCTGCATCGGTACGCAGATCGCCTCACGGACACCCGTCCGCAGGACACTGTGGCCGGAGCTGAAGCGATCGTCGTCCTGGGCGTCGCTCGTCAGCACCCCTTCGCCGTGGTCGAGCACGTAGTCGAGGATCGTGCGGCTGATCGCCATCGAGCTGACGTTGGCCGAGCGCCGGTCGCGGCGGGCCTTCGTCTTCAGCTGCCCGGTGTCCGGATCGAGAAGCATGACACATCCGCGGTCGGCCTCGACCCACTCGAACACGAGCTGGAGGATCCGCCCGAGGAGTTCGTCGATGTCGAGGGTGTGGCTGACGGCCAGCGCCGTGCGGTACATCACCTGGAGATTGCTGCGGGCCCGGGCGAGCCAGCGATCATCGGTGTCACCGTGGGCGCCTCCGGACGAGGCGTCGAGGATGTCGTCCTTGAGGGCTGCGACGATCCGCGATCCCTCCTCGGAGGCCGGGGCGACGATCTCGACCTGATCGCCGGGGGCGTCGGTGGCGGAATCGCGAGAATAGGAGAGGACCGTCCGGCCGATGAGGATCTGGTCGCCGTGATGGAGCTCCGCCCGCTCCACCCGCTTGCTGTTGACGAACGTGCCGTTGGAGCTCTTGAGATCGCCGATCACCTGGCTGTCGCCGACCTGGCGGATCTCGGCGTGACGCCGCGAGACCTCGTTGTCGTCGAGCTGAACGACATTCCCCGACTCGCGGCCGATGCTCACGGCCCCCTCGCGGGCCGAGAGATCGAAGCGGGTGCCGCGGTTGCGGCCCTGGATGACGAACAACGACGGCACGGTGGAGGCGCTCTGGAGGGGGGCCGACGGAAGCGGCCATCCGCGGGAACGAAAGTCGGATTCTCGCACACCGCCCCGCAGGCGGGAAGCGGCCGCGGCCGTGCGGGGGGCGGGGCGAGCGAGGGAGGAAAATGCGGATACACTTCTCTTCGCGGAACCCGGCGACATGCCGGGGGTGTCGCTCGTCCGGCGGCCTGCCGGAGGGCGTCCGCAAAACCCGTCAAGTCCGTACCGTGGAGGGCCGTGCCGTGCCGTCGCTTGCGTGTCTGTTCGGAAGGGGAGTGCAGGGCGTGCTTCCGCGGTCGATGGCGATCGCGCTGGTCGTCGTCGCGGTCGGCGGCGGTGATCCTGTCTCCACGGCCCAAGACGCTGCGCCGCCTGCCGCCGCGCCGGCTGCGCCGCCACCGCGGCCGCTGACGCCGCCGGAGATCGCCCGCCGCGACCGGCTCCGCTCGAGCGTCGAATGGCTCGCATCCCCTGAGCGTGAGGGGCGCGGCCCTGGAACGGCGGGGATCGACGCGGCCGCCGAATGGGTGGTCGGGCAATTCGTCGCCCTCGGGCTCGACACGTCAGTCGTCGGCGAAGCGAGCTTCCAGCCTTTTCCGATCACGCTCGATGCCAAGCTCGGGGCCGAGACGGAGAACATGGCGGAGATCGTCGCGCCGCCGGACGCCGACGGGAACCAGGCCGTCACCAAACTCGTCCTCGGCACCGACTGGACGCCGCTGGCGGCTGGGGGAGCGGGGGAGTTCGATCTGCCGCTCGCCTTTGCCGGCTACGGGATCACGGCCAAGGCCGAGGGCTACGATGACTATGCGCCCCTCGGCGCCTCGGGGGCGAAGGGGGCCGCGGTCGTCGTTCTCCGACAAGAGCCGCAGAAGGACGACTCGACGAGCAAGTTCAACGGCAACCAGGCTTCGCAGTACGCCCCCCTCAGCCGGAAGGTGGCCAACGCCTCCGAGCATGAAGTCGGTGCGGTGGTGTTTTGCAACGACGCCTCGAACACCGACGACGCCCTCATGGCCTTCACCCGGGCCGGCGACGGGTCCGACAAGCGGACGCTGCCGATCCTCCAGGTGAAGCGCTCGGTCGTCGACGGCATCGTGGGGAAGGGGCTCGGGTCAGCGCTTGTCGATCTCGAGAAGAAGATCGATGACGGGCCGACACCCCGTTCGGCCCCGCTTGAGGGCTGGCGGATCCGAGGCCGCGTTGCGATCGAGCGCTCCGAGACCCAGGCCCGCAACGTCCTCGCGATCCTGCCGGGGATCGGGGCGGTCGTTCCCGCGTCGGTCGCCGCCGACGCCGCGGCGCTTGTCGCCGCCCACGGGCCCGCCGCTCCCGCCGGCCCGCACGACGATCCCCCCGCCTCGCCGGCCGAGGAGAAGGCCCTTGGCGATCTCGAAAAGCAGGCCGCCGCTCCGGCCGGGAAGGAAGGGGCCGCCGCCGATCCGCATGCCGGCACAGACCCGCACGCCACGGTCGACCCGCATGCCGGCGCCGATCCCCACGCCTCCGCGGGGGCGCATGGGGCGGGGCAGGGCCATGGCGAGGCGGCGCCCAAGCCGATCCTCCCCACCGAGACGGTGGTCGTCGGCGCCCACTACGACCATCTCGGGTACGGCGGGAGCAATTCCGCCGCGCCGGGGGA
>JBIIQL010000084.1:0-9611 GCA_044342095.1 Pirellulales bacterium | reverse complement strand
GCTCGCTGGGAGTTCGATCTTGAGGACGCCGCGGCCGCTGCGATGGTGATGGGCGCCGATCGCCGTCTGAGACATCCCCGTGATCAGCGCCGAGCGGCTCGGCGAGCAGACCGGCGCCGTGGTGAAGGCGTGCTCGAAGAGCGTCCCCTCGCGGGCCAGTCGATCGATGTTCGGCGTGGCGACGCGTCGCCCACCGTAGCAGGAGAGGTCGGGCGACATGTCGTCGACGACGAACCAGAGGACGTTCGGCCGAGCCCCCGCGCCATCGGCAACGCCCTCAGTCCATGGCCCCAAGAGCGTCACGGCCGCCGACACGAGCAGCGTCAGCCATCGTCGCCTGGTACTCATCGCCAACCCAGGTATGCCACGCTCGCCACTCATGCCAGAAGCGACCGGACGACCGTTCCATGGACATCGGTGAGCCGGTAGTCGCGTCCCTGGAATCGCCACGTGAGCTTCGTGTGGTCGAAGCCGAGGAGGTGCATGATCGTCGCCTGGAGATCGTGGACATGGACCGGGTCGACCGCCGGCTTGAAGCCAAGATCGTCGCTCGCCCCATGGACGAAGCCCGGCTTCGTGCCACCGCCACACATCCAGATCGAGTAGCAATCAGGGAAATGGTCGCGGCCGAGGACGTCGCCTCCGGCGGTGCGCCCCTCACGAAACGGGGTTCGGCCGAACTCACCCGTGCAGAGGATGAGCGTGTCGTCGAGGAGCCCGCGGGCCTCGAGATCTTCGATGAGCGCCGCAGCCGGCTTGTCGAAGGTCGCCGCCTTCTTCGTCAATCCGTCCCGAATGTCTTCACCGGGCCCGGTGCCGTGGAAGTCCCATCCCCAGTCGAAGAGATGGACGAACCGCACCCCTTGCTCGACGAGCCGCCGGGCGAGGAGGCAGTTGTTGGCGAGGCTCGCCTTGCCGGGCTGGGCTCCGTAGGCCTCGAGGGTCGCGGCAGATTCGCGTGAGATGTCCATCACCTCCGGGACGCTCGTCTGCATCCGGTAGGCGAGCTCGTACTGGGCGATACGGGTGAGCGTCTCGGCATTGCCGAGCTCACGCGCCTGAAGCTCGTTGAGATCCTTGAGGGCATCGAGGCTCTGGCGTCTGGTCTTTCGGTCCATGCCGGGCGGATCGGAGACATAGAGAACCGGATCCCCCTGGGACCGGCACTGCACGCCCTGATAGACGCTCGGAAGGAAGCCCGACCCGAAACTGCTCGTTCCACCGTTGGGCTGGACGCCCGAGGAGATGAGGACGACGAAGCCGGGGAGATCCTGGTTCTCGCTCCCCAAGCCGTAGGTCACCCAGCTCCCCAGGCTCGGCCGGCCGGAGCGGGCGGCGCCGGTGTAGAGGAGAAGCTCCGCCGGGGCGTGATTGAACTGGTCGGTGTGCATGCTCCGCACGAGGCACAGCCGATCGGCCACGCGTTGGAGATTGGGAATCGCATCGGAGAGCTCCATGCCGCTCTCCCCGCAGCGCTTCCAGCTCCGCGGCGTCCCCATGAGCTTCGGCGTGCCGCTGGTGAAGGCGAACGTCTTCCCGCGAATCGTCTCTGCGGGGCAGTCTTCGCCGGAATGCTTCACGAGCTCGGGCTTGTGATCGTAGAGATCGAGATGGGGAGGCGAGCCGGTGAGGTGGATGACGATCATCCGCTTCGCCTTGGGAGTGAAATGTGCCACCCGCGGGCCCAGCGGGTCGGCGGGGAGGTCGTGGCCGTGGTTCGCCTCGTTCTCGACGCCCCGCGCCGCGCGGCCGAATGGCGCCGCACGGCCGAGGAGCGCTTCGAGGGCCAGTCCACCGATGCCCCCGCCCATGCCACCGAGAAGATGGCGGCGGGTGGCGAGATGCTTTTGTTCGAGGATCGGATCCATGGGGCAGGTTCCTCCGCTCACGGGCACATGAACGATTCGTCGAGATTGAGAATCACGTTGGCCACCACCGTCCACGCGGCCAGGTCGGGGAGATCGCCAAGGTCGGCAGGGGGCGCTCCGAGGGGCTCGGTCGCCAGCTTCCGCGCCTCTTCCGGTGCCTGCCGATAGTCGGCGAGCGCCTCGGCATGAAGCCGGACGAGCCGCTCGATCTCGACGGGGGATGGCTCGCGGGCGAGCACGAGCCGGAATCCGCGGATCACCCGCTCAGGATCGGTCGATCCACCCTCCTTCACCATCCGTCGGGCCAGGCTCTGGGCCGCCTCGACGTAGACCGGATCGTTGAGCGTCACCAGCGCCTGGAGCGGCGTGTTCGTCCGTGGCCGGCGGATCGTGCAGACCTCGCGGTTGGGGGCGTCGAAGGCGGCCATCGAGGGATAGGGATTGCTCCGCCGCCAGGTCGTGTAGATCGCCCGCCGCCAGCGGTCCTCCCCCTGACTCGTCTGCCAGTCGATCCCCCCGCCGAAGGCCGCCGAGAGCCCGAGGTTGGGCTGCGGCGGATTGACACTCGGCCCCCCCTTCTTCCGCGACAGGAGCCCCGCGGCCGCCAGGGCCTGATCGCGGATCACCTCGGCCGAGAGGCGGACCCGCGGGCCGCGGGCCAGGAGCCTGTTGTCGGGATCGCGGGCCACAACCGCCGGGTCGGCCTTCGACGTCTGCCGGTAGGTGGCGCTGGTGACGATCTCGCGGAGGATCGCCTTGGTGTCCCAGCCACGGGCCACGAGTTCGACGGCGAGCCAGTCAAGGAGCGCTGGATCGCTGGGGAGATCCCCCTGGCTGCCGAACTCCTCGCTCGTCGACACCAGCCCGGTGCCGAAGAGCCGCTCCCAAAGCCGATTGACCGTCACCCGCGCCGTGAGTGGATTGGCCGGATCGACGAGCCACTTCGCCAGCGCGAGCCTGTCGATCCGACCAGCCTCCGACGGAGCCACGGGGAGCTGAAAAGCCTCCGGCACCCCTTCCGCCACCTCGGCCCCGAGATCCTGCCAGTTGCCCCGATGCTGGATCTTCGTCACGCGGCGCTTCTCGGTGGCAAGCTCCTCCATGACCGGCACCTTCGCCGGCTTGATGCCGGCAAGCTCGCCAGAGAGGGCCGCCAAGCGCTCGCGGGCCGGCGCCGTCTCGGTGGCCACGACGCGGCGGTGGTGGTCGGCGAGTCGGGCCTTCTCGGCGTCGCTCCGCTCTGGCGCAGGCTTGACGAGGATCGCGATCACATCGGCAGGCACCCCGGCCCACTCCTTGACGCGTGGCTCGGAGGAGACCGCGAGACGGACGACGCCGATCGTGTGGTTGTCGTGCTTGGAGCGCTCGCGGAGGGAGACGACAAGCCGCTCCCCCGGCTTCACCGCGACCGGCTCCGCTGGCGCCACGACGAGCGTCGCCGGGGCGGCCCCGCCGGGCGCCCAACCGCCGTCGAGCTCCTGCTTCTCATCGGCAGGAGCGAGCACCTTCGCCGCCGGGAATCCCTCCTGCGAACGGCTGGCGAACGCCACGGCCAGCGGCACGTCACGCCCCGCCGCAGGGCCGAGCGCCACGCTCGTCTCCGGAGCCTTCTCGAGGACCGTTTCCCAGACCGGATGCCGGTTCGAGTCGAGGAGGGTCACCCGCGCTCCCGCGAGGCGTGTGCCGACGCCGCCATCGGTGCGGTTCCAGACGACGATCCGATCGAGCGGCTCCTCGGCGCCGAGATCGACCTCCCACCACGGATCGGCCTGCGTGGCGGAGTGGGTGACGGAGTTGGCGACGAAAAAGCCCCCTTCGGTGACCCCGTCGACGGCCCGGCCGGCCGGGGCGTCGTGCGTCGTCGACACCTGCGTCGCCGGCTTGCCACGGGCGATGTTCTCGCCACCGCGAAAGGCCTCCACTTCGGCCAGCGAGAGGATCCTGTCGTTGCCCGGGAGCTCGACACGCACGAACCTCCCCCGCGGCGCCGCCGCTGCATCGACAGGCTCCAGCCGTGCGCTGATCCCGGTGAGGACGAAATTGCCGGCATGCCCGGACGACCCTCCCGGCAGCCCGGCGTCGCCGGGGAACTCGAGCTGGAGGGCAGCGATCGGCATCCCATCAGGAACGCCTTCCGGGAACTCGATCCGCGCCCCGCCCCGCGGGCCGACCGCGGGGAGATGGACCGTTCCGTCGGCATCGATCGTCGCGGCCGCGGCGGCCGATTCCGCAGCCGGGAAAGCCGCCGCCGAGGCTGCCACCGGCCGGACCGTCGCCCAGCCGACCGCCCGTGGGAATGCCCGATCCCAAGCTTCACCGGCGGCGACGATCGCAGGGGTGTCGGTGGCGAGCACCTTCTCGGTGTCAGCGATCGCGGTGGCGATCCGCGTCCGATCCGCCTCCTGCGCAGGAGTGAAGAACTCGAGCACCGGCGTGTCGTCGCCGCGGTCGGCATCGGCGGTGTTGTTGAACACCGCATAGATCCGGAAGAAATCCTCCTGCGAGATCGGATCGTACTTGTGGCTGTGGCACTGCGCACAGGCGATCGTGGTCCCCATCCAGGTGCCGAAGGTCGTGTTCACCCGATCGATGACGGCCGCATTGCGAAACTCCTCGTCGATCGTCCCCCCCTCGGTGTTCGTCATCGTGTTGCGGTGGAAGGCCGTCGCCATCCGCTCGTCGGGGCCGGCGCCGGGGAGCAGATCGCCGGCCAACTGGAGCGTCGTGAACCGGTCGAAGGGCATGTTGGCATCGAAGGCGCGGATCACCCAGTCGCGGAATCCCCAGATCGAGCGCGGCGGATCATCGGCGTAGCCGGCGCTGTCGGCATACCGGGCAAGGTCGAGCCACTGTCGGGCCTGGTGTTCGCCGTAGCCCTCGTGGGCCAGCAACCGGTCGACGTACCGTTCGTAGGCATCCGGGGCCGGATCGGCGACGAAGGCATCGACCTCCTCGGGCGTCGGCGGCAGGCCGACGAGGTCGAGGGCGAGACGACGGGCGAGCACCGTCCGGTCGGCCTCGGGCTGGAGCGAAAGCCCCTCCCGCGCAAGCCTGGCCTGCACGAAGGCGTCGATCGCGTTGTGTCCCGGGGCGGCGCCGACCGTCGCCGGCACCTCCGGGCGGACCGGCGGCACATACGACCAATGCCGCTCGACGTTCGCACCGGCGGCCACCCAGGCCCTGAAGGCTTCGATCTGGGCCACCGAGAGCCGCTCGCCGCCGTCGGGAGGGGGCATGACCGTGTCGGGATCGGTCGATGTGATCCGGGCGATCAGCTCGCTCGAGTCGGGGTTTCCAGGAACGATCGCCGCGCGGCCGCCGAGATCGGCTGTCGCCCCCGCGAAGGTGTCGAGCCGGAGGCCTCCGTCTCCTCCTCCCATCCGGGTGCTCTCGTCCGGCCCGTGGCAGCGGAGACAGCGATTGGAGAGGAGCGGCTTGATGTCGGCGGCAAACGACGGGCTCGTCGGGTCGGCGAACGCCGTTCTCGACCCTCCCAGCAAGCCCGAGACGAGCAGCGCGATGAACCCGACCCGCAGACACAGAAAGCTTCGTACCATGGTCACTCCCCCGGGCGAGCCTCCGCGGCGTGGAGGCCGTCGGGCTGAACGCTCCATTCTACGCTCCTCGACAGGGGGCGTCACGGCCTTCCCACCGCTGGAAACCCCGATGAAAACGCCCACCGACCCCTGCTGGGTCGTCGATGTCACGATCGCCGGCGAGGTGGCACTCCTCCCGGGAGAGGGGCTCTCGCGCGACGATTTTCTCCTCCTCGTCTGGGAACTGCTCGACGGAACGGGCCTGTGCGGCGTCCACGAGGGCTCGCTCGATGTTGAGGAGGCGTTTGCCGCCGGCCTCACCACGAGTGCGATGGTGCTCGACGCCGCAGCAGGCGACCCCGACCGTGACTGGGTGGCGGCGCGCGACACGATCACCGCCGCTTTTTGGTTCGGCGACGAAGCGGGCGCCCGCGCGGCCGCCACGATCCTCGCGCCGCTCGACGGCTGCCAGGTCGGCGCCATCCGCCGCGAGGAGACCCACGACTGGGAGGCCGAGTTCCGCGCCAGCCACGGCCCGATCGACGTCCCCGGCTTCGGCCGCATCGTCCCCCCCTGGGAGACCAAGCCCCACGATCCGGCTTCGCATGGCCGAGCGACGCTCGTCATCGATCCCGGCACCGGCTTCGGAACGGGGCTCCATCCGACCACCCGGCTGTGCCTGGCAGCGCTGGCCCGGGGAACGCCGGGCGATCCTGGCGCCCAGGGAAGCGTCCTCGACTTCGGCGCCGGCTCCGGAATCCTCGGCATCGCCGCCGCGCTGCAAGGGGCCCGGGCCGTCGAGGCGGTGGAGAGCGACACGCGCGTCCACGACGCGATCCGCCACAACGCGGCCCTCAACGCCGTCGCCGACCGGATCCGCGTCTCAGCCACGCTCGACCACGTGCCTGTGGCCCCGCTCCTCAACCTCATCGTCGCCAACATCGTCGCCCCGGTGCTCCGGGCGCATGCCGACGAGCTCTGCCGCCGGATGGCGCCGGGCGGGAGGATCGTCCTCAGCGGTTTGCTGTCCGCCGATGTTCCCGAGGTCGCCACGCTTTACCGGAGGCACTTCTCCACCGAGCCGTTCACGACCGAGCTCGACGGCTGGCACGCCCTCGAGTTCCGCGCCGGCTGAAGCCGCGCGGTGCATGGCTCCAGGGACTCTTCCGCCGAGCAGGCGCCCCATCCTCGTGTCGAAGTCGGCCTTCGCCCCCCACAGGACGATCGCCAGAGGCACAACCGCCAGGAGGAAACGGTAGGGGGCGGAGCCCATCAGACGGCTGGCCCGGGAAGCCGGCAGGCCACGCCCGATCGCCGCCGGGATCACGGCCAGCAGCGGCGCCAGCAGCACCAGGAGCGCCGCAGGCGAACCGAGACGCCCGAAACAGCGCCCCACCACCACCAGGCCGAAGAGCGCTACGACCCCCGCCGCCGTGAGCCCCGGAAGACCGGAGGAGGCATGCCCGTCCCCATCCCGTGTTCCTCGCCAATCGGCGACGAGCGCCCCGGCCAGCGCCCCGGCCAGCGGCAGCGCCACAAGCCCCCCCTTCAACCATCCCGCCATCGCGATCGACAGCCCGGCGACAATCAGCGCCAAGCCCGTCACGGCAGCGGCAACCCGGTCTCGACTGGCGCGCACCTCCCCCGTGATCCCTTCCCACGAGGCCCAGAAGAAGAGCGCCGCGGCGAGGATCGCCACGGCCGGGGCGCGCCCCTCCAGCCACACCGATCCATGGAGGAGCACCGGCACCGCCAACAGCGCCACACACCCGCGCTCGGCGGTCAGCCAGAATCCGCCCAGCCAGTGGGCGGCCGCCTCGGCCTCGATCGCCAGCGCGACCGGCAAGAGGATGACGAGGAAGCGGTCGAGGCCCGTCGTCGGCGGCAAGGCGGGGAGGGCGCGGAGCATGAACAGCCCCGCGACCACTCCCCAGACGAAGGCCACGATCACGGCCACCGCGGCCAGTGCCGGTTCGCGTCGCGAGACTCCGGCGCCGACGGTGCCGAGCGCTGCGGCCACCGTGAACGCGCCCAGCACCGCGCGGACAACGATTCCCATGTCGGGCACGGGCTCAGTCCCGCTGGCCGGCGCAGTCGATGACGATGATCGCCTCGTCGCCGATGTTGCCGATCTGCCCCTTGTCGAAATTGAAGTCGCTCCGCTTGAGCTTGAGCTCGGTGCCGAAGCCGACTCGCTTCTTCCCCATCGCCTCGATTTCCTTGCCACCGACGAGCTTGATCGTCACCGGCTTGGTGACGCCGTGCATCGTGAAGTCGCCGGTCACCTCGTAGCCGTCTGGAATCGCCTTCACCGCGGTGCTGCGGAACTCGATCGTCGGGAACTGCTTGGTGTCGAAGTAGTCGGGCTGGCGGAGATGCTCGTCACGGGCCGCGTTGGCGGTGTCGACGCTGTCGGCCTTGATCGTGAGGGAGAACGTCGACTTCGAGGGCTCCTTCCGATCGAGGGAGAACTTCCCGGAGACGTCGTTGAAGCGCCCCTGGATCCAGCTGATGTCGAGGAAGCGGGCCTTGAAGCCGACCGATGAATGGACGAGGTCGTAGTCGTAGTCGTCGGCGGCGCGGAGCGATCCGGCGGCACAGAGAAGACTGACAGAGAGCAGCGATGCCAGGGAGAGGCGGACCATGACGTTCTCCGGAATGGAAGAGGAATTCGTGCGATTCGCGGACGTACCCGAGGTGGATCGCCGCGGCCGTCCATCGATCGCCGCACAGGATACCAGCGCCGCCCCCCCATTCACCTCGGCTGGCCGACACCTTCCCCAACACGGTCGGTCGGCCCGTTACCAGGGGGGAAAAACAGCCCCCGGTTGGCACCGAGAATCGCCTCGGAACGGGACACCTCCAGGGCATGGGCATGCGCCGCCACGGCCATCGACCGGCGAGTGCCTGCATCACGCTCGGCCGCGGCTTCGAGAACCTCGACGAACTCCTGCGGGGCCTCGAGGGGGCGCACCCATCCCGAGCCCCGGGTGTCGAGATCGCGCCAGGGAGTCCGGTCGCTCACCAGCACCGGCACCCCCGCCGCGAGCGACTCGAAAATCACATGCCCAAAATTCTCGCCGAGGGTCGGAAGGAGGAAGACGTCTGAAGCGGCAATCGTCTCGCGGACCCGTTCGGGAGGTACCTCACCCTTCCATTCGATCCGGCAACCGGCCGGTGCCGCCGCAATCAAGGGCTGGCATGTCTCCCAGTAGGCCCGGTCTTCGATCGGGCCGTGGATCGAAAACTCCACCGGTCGGCGGAGCCGGAGGACGACCTCGATCGCGAACCGGACATTCTTCATCGGGCTGATTCGCGACAGCAGGCAGACACGCAATGGCCCCTCCGGTCGGGGCGTCGCCGGCGGAGGGGTGTCCGAAAGCCGTTCGGTGAGATCGGGAGCGACCCTGATCCGCGATCCGGCCCCCATCACCCGGCGAATGTCCTCCCGCTCGAGATCGCTCGATGCCTGCCAGATGACGCCGTTGTGGAGAGAAAACAACCGGCAGAAGGCCATGTACGGCATCTTCTTCCACGGCTTGAGGGCGATCGCCCCCTTGGAAAACTCCCCCCGCGGGGCGATCACCCAGGGCACGTCACGGCCCATCATGCCGAGGCGCCGCGTCATCAGCGGCCGGAGCGAGAAACTCGGATCGAAGAAGCTGTTGAGGTAGACGACATCCGGATCGACATCCCGGATCATCGTCGAGAGCGCCCCCAGGTCCAACAGTCGATCACCGGCGTACATCACCCGGGCGCCATCGACGTCGCCCCACCGCCCCGGCTCGACGCCGGCATACGCCGCCGTGTCACCGACGTCGCGGTCGCGCGTGAAGAAGCGGAAATCGATCGCGTTGCCCAGCTGCGCCGCCATGTTGCGGAGCGTGCGGACCGCCCCCCCCGCCCGAAACGCCGGCCAGTAATGGGGCGCGAAGACGAGGACGACCGGGCGGCGTGACGGCGGTTGTTGGATCTCCATCGGCGACAACACACGTGGCTGACAGGCTCAGGACAAGGATGCCCCGCCGGTGAGCACCGGCGTTACCCGTCCCGACGCGGCCAGTCGCAATCATAGCACGTCCCCGGCGGCCGATCACCGCGACGATCGGAGCGCCGCGTGGAGGATCTCCACCGGATGAAGGGCCGTGCGACCGGTGCCATCCTTGATCTGGTGGCGGCAGCTCGTTCCCGGCGCGGCGATCAACAC
>JBIIQL010000593.1:0-2719 GCA_044342095.1 Pirellulales bacterium | reverse complement strand
GGGTCGGGGGGGGTGAGGGGCCGGGCGGGAGACGAAAAAGCGGGGGGCTCTGTCGGCAAAGTTGACGCAGATTGCCCGGCTTGCGGCTGGGCGGAGGAGGGCTTCAGGGGACCTTGGGAAAACGGCGTTCTGGGGCATGAAAATGGGGGTGGCGCCGAGTGCGGTTCCCGCTACGTTCCTCGTCGCATTCGACCTTCGAGGAACTCCCCCCATGATCTCCATGCAACGTCTCTCCCCTTCCCTGCCCCGTGCCAGGTTTGGCACGGTGGTGCTCCTCGCCGCCATAGCGATGTTGGCTGCCGCCCTGCCGGCCGAGGCTCAGCCGACAGTCGACTACGCCCTCGGCCTGGCGCCGTTTCAGAAGAACGTCGACTACGACAAGCTCACCGCCGACCAGGCCAAGGGAGCGACCCTTAAGATGGAGAAGGAGGGGGGGCTCAATGCGTGGGTCGTCCGCGGACCGCGTGGCGAAGTGCTCCGCAGTTTTGCCGACACCAATGGCGACAAAGTCGTCGACCGGTGGAGCTATTTCAAGGATGGCATGGAGGTCTACCGTGACATCGACGCCGACTTCAACGCCAAGGCCGATCAGGCCCGCTGGGTGAACATTGGCGGCAGTCGGTGGGGCCTCGACGAGGACGAAAACGGCACGCTCGACGCCTGGAAGAGCCTCTCTGCCGAAGAAGCCACCGCCGAGATCGTCGCCGCCCTCAAGACCCGCGACCCGGCACTTTTCGCGCGGCTCCTCCCGACGAAGGACGATCTGGTCACGGCCGGGTTCGAAGAGCCGATGCTCTCCGAACTCGTGGAACGCGTTGCCAAGGCGGGGAAGGATTTCGCGAGCCTGGCCAAGGCCCAGCAGCAGGTCGGCGCCGACGTCCAATGGAACAACATGCTCGCGGCTCAGCCCGGCGTGCTGCCGGCCGGCACCCCCGGGGTGGCCAAGGACGTCCTCGCCTACGACAACGTCGTCGCGCTCATCGACGCAGGCGCCAAGGGAGCCTCTGGACAGGTCTACGTCGGATCGCTGCTCCGCTGCGGCGATGTCTGGCGACCGATCGATGCCCCGCAGGTGCCGGGGGCGCAGGGGGAGATCGCCGAGACGCTCGGGTTCTTCACGCCGAGGATGTCGGCCGGTACGGCCAACGGCGAAGTGCCTGCGGAAAATGAGGCCCTCAAGCCGCTCCTCGCCAAGCTCCGTGAGATCGAGGCGACCCTCCGCGGCGCCACCGGCAAGGCCCGTGAGGCGGCCGCTGCCGAGCAGGTCGAGGTGCTCGAGCAGGTGGTGGCGGGGGCGGAAGCCGATCAAAAGTCGTTCTGGACGCGCCAACTCGCCGAGACGATCGCCGCCTCCGTTCAGGAAGGGGCACTCGCCGGCGGCACCGAGAAGCTCGAAGCGATCGTGGCCGGCAGTGCCGACGACGAGCCACTCCAGGCCTTCGCCGCTTTCCGGCTCGCCTCGGCCCGTTATGCCGCCGCGATGCAGGCGCCCGGCGCCGACGTCGGCAAGGTGCAGACGGCCTGGCTCGAAGAGCTCGCCGCCTTCGTGAAAGACCATCCGACGGCGCCGGATGCCGCCGAAGCCCTCCTCCAGATGGGGATCGCCGACGAGTTCGGCGGCAACGAGGATGACGCCCTCGCCCGCTACGAGGCGATCGTCAAGGAGTTTCCCGAGTCGGGCTCGGCGAAGAAGGCGCGCGGCGCCTCTCGCCGCCTCCAGAGCGTCGGAAAGACCCTTGCCCTCTCCGGCACGGCCGTCGACGGCAGCAGCGTGTCGCTGGAGTCGCTGAAGGGCGTGCCGGTGCTCGTCCACTACTGGGCGACCTGGTGCGAGCCCTGCAAGGTCGACATCGCGCAGATCAAGGAGCTCTACACGAAGTACGGGCCGAAGAAGTTTGCCGTCGTGGGGATCGCGCTCGACACCGACAAGGCCCAGTTGGCGAAGTATCTCGGTCAGAAGCCGATTCCCTGGCCGCAGCTCCACGAGGCGGGCGGGCTCGATGGCCGGCTCGCCGAGGAACTCGGTGTCCTCACGCTCCCGACGATGTTCCTCCTCGATGCCGAGGGGAAGGTGGTCGATCGCAACCTCGTCATCGCCGACCTGGAAAAGAAGCTCGAGGAGATGGTCGGCCAGTGATCCGCTTGACCGACTGAGCCGGATGAACGATGGCCGGAGGGGGGCCGGAAAATGGCCTCCCCCGGCCCGTTCCTGGTGGGTGCCCCGGTGACTGTCCCGCTCGCTGTCCCACGGAAGGGAGACTGTCGATGCCGTTGGCGGCTTGGCCGGTGACTCCGGCGGTTGTCGTGCTGGGGGGGATCCAGCTGTTCGGGCTGGTCGCTGCGGCCGTGGCCCGTTTGGCTCAGGGCACCCGCTACGAGTCGGCCTGCCAGTGGGGCTGTGTCGCGGCCCTCGGCCTTGTCGGCGGGCTGGTCGGCTACTCGATCCAGTTCGGTCCCCATGCGGCCGCCACCTCGGCGGTGACGCTCCTCCTGATGACGATGATCGCCGTGATCGACGTCCGGCAGCGCTGCTGAAGACGGCCGCGCGTGCGGGCTGCGATTCTGCTGGCCCAGGCCCTTCCCCGGCTTGCCTCTCCTGCCGGCATTCCCGGCACCGGATGCTTTTCCGTGCAAACCGGAAAAAGACTCCCGTCCGGTGCGACCGACAGCCGAAATACACGGCAGGAGCATCCACGCATGCCCCGACCGGTCGGACCGT
>JBIIQL010000591.1:0-2721 GCA_044342095.1 Pirellulales bacterium | reverse complement strand
ATCCCGAGGGGATGAATCTCGCCCGCGGCTACTTCTATAGCATCCTCATCATGCTCGCGATGCCCTTCACCCTCGCGGGGTCGTTCGGGGCCTATGTGTGGCGAGAGATGCGGCGACAGGAACGGGAACGCCTCGAGGGACGCGATCCCAACGATGCCTCCGACGGCGTGGCCGAATAGCTCGAGATGCCGTAGCGGGGCCTGTCCGTCCCCGATTGCGGACTCCCCGCTCGCGGACGGGACGAGATCATGGAGCCTCCTCTGGCCGACCCCTCCCCCCGTCGGCGCGTACGGAATTGGCACTCCGCAGCCGAGCAGCGCCGACTCTTCTGGATCCTCGTGCCAATCGTCCTCCTTGCCGCCTGGGCGGAACGGACATGGCTCGGCCCGACGGCGGACGCTCCGCCGGAACCGATCGACACGGTCCTCGGCCGTGGTCCGGTGACCAGGACCATCGACGACGGCATCACCATCGAGTCCCCGGACGCCATCGGCATACGCGAAGGCGAGGCCCCGACCGAGGAGCCCTCCGGGGGCATTTCTTCTCGGCCCGAGACGATGGCCGACCCGGCCGACCTGGCGATCGTCCGCGACGACACCGTCTTCCGCTCGGCCGACCAACGGGCGTGGTTCGCGATCTGGGAACGATTGCAGACGGAAGCGGCCGCCGGCTCGAGGCCCCGCGGTCGGGCGGTGACCTTCGCCCAACTTTTCTCGCAGCCGAGGAGCTTCCGCGGCCACCGCGTCCGCATCGTCGGCACGATCCGTCGGCTCCAGGAGGTGGCGGCGCCGACCAACGCCCTCGGCATCGGCGTTTACTGGCAGGCCTGGCTCGAACCGGCCGACGGGCCGGCATCGCCGATCGTCGTCTACTTTCTCTCGCTTCCCCCCGGCACGCCGACCGGCATGCGGGTCGAGATTCCCGTCATCGTCGATGGGGTGTTCTTCAAGCGTTGGGCCTATCAGGCCAGTGATGCAATCCGCCTGGCGCCGCTGGTAATGGCGACGGAGCCCGAGGGCCCCCCGCGAATCACGAGTGGACGGGGAACCAGCCCGCTCGTCGGCTGGGCGCTGTTCTCGATCGCAGGCCTTCTCGCCATGACATGGCTCGCCCTCCGACTCGCCGCTTCGAACCCACCCCCGAAGCGACGCCGTCCGGAATCCATCGACGCCGACTTCAGCACCGTGGAGGTCGTCGATCCACGCGAGGCCCTCAGAAAGCTCGCTGAAGCCGAGGCCCGGGCCCACGATGACGACGCGGAGAAGCCCCGATGAATCGCCCCACCCGACTCCTTCCCGGCATCGCCATCCTCCTCGCCGTCGCACTCATCCAATTCGCGATCTCGTCGATGGGCCCTTCCGCCTCAGCGGCAGATCCGGAGGGCCGCCCCGGGACCACGAGTCTGGCGCGGTATCTCGAGACGTTCGCGCTCGATCGCGAGGCGAGGGAGATCCTCGATTCGGATCGAGCCTGGGGCGATGATCACACGGCTCTGGTCGTGCGCGTGCTGCTGCGCCTCATGCTCGCGCCGCCGGAGTTCGTCGAGACCTGGCAGGGGACGGCCGTGCCGATCGCGTCGCTCGCCACGAAGCCGGAGGACGCTCTGGTTCACGCCGTCGGATCGGCCGTGTTCGTGGCGGAACTCACGCTCCCGGACGAACTCGCACGCCTCGCCGGACGCGGCTCGGTCGAACTCGTGAGGATGCGCACCGTCGATGGCGAGACGATCGATGTGGTCACCGACACGGCGCCCCGCGTCTGGCCGCGATGGCACGATATCGACGAGCCGGCCGAGGTGTTCGGCTTGCCGGTGGCCTCCGGCGTCGGACCGACCCCGATGGCATCCGCGGCCGATGGCGGCCGCTGGCCCACCCCGCCGCCCGACCAACTCCTCGCCGCGGCGCGGGTCGCGTGGCATCCCCCGCGGCTGCCCGGATCGGCGGGGATGGACGTCGGACTCCTCGATACGGTGGTCGATGGCCAGAAGCTCACCGGGGGCGATACCGAGGCCTTTTACGCGCTCCTCGCCGCCGCCGGGAGGGCAGGGGAGGGAGTGATCGCCAAGGCTGCCGGCCCGCCAGGGTCGCTCATTCCGCTCATCGATCCGGCCGATCCATGGTTCGAGCGCCATCGAGGCGAACCGATCGCCATCGAGGGGGTCGCCCTCCGTGCCACCCGGATCGAGATCGACGATCCGCTGCGGCAACGGCAGACGGGCATCGATCACTACTGGGAAGTGTTCGTGTTCGTGAACACGCCCCTGATCAGCGTCGGGGGCAAGGCCCAGGATCGCTATCCGGTCGTCTGCTGCCTGCGGGCGCTCCCGGCCGGCATGCCGAGCGGCCCCACGATCAGCGAACCGATCCGCGTGGCAGGGTTTGCGCTCAAGTCGTATGCCTACCCGCTGCGGACCGCCGACGGCACCGAAATCCGCCGCGAAGCCCCTCTCTTGGTCGGCGGAGACGTAGCCTGGCAGCGTCCCCGCACGAGCGCTTCACAAGGCCCGCTCGGCTGGGTGCTTGCAGCCCTCGCAGCGACGATCGTCGGGGGGGCGGCTCTGGCCGTCTGGACGGGCCGACGTGATGCCCGGCGGCGGGCAGCGCAACGGCGGGCGTCGCTGCCGGACCGCTTCGTTCCCCCGGGCGAAGGACGTTCCTGAACCCCCGCGCAGGGACTCGGCCCCCGGCGACCGCTTTCGCGGTCGCTCCCGTCGGCAAGAAC
>JBIIQL010000592.1:0-2721 GCA_044342095.1 Pirellulales bacterium | reverse complement strand
CGTCGGGGCTCGTGACGGCCACCGGCAACGTCACGCTCGACGAGGCCGAGAAGGTCCTCATGGCCAACAAGGTGGAGAAACTCCTCCTCGTCGATGCCAAGGGCCACCTCACCGGGCTGATCACGATCAAAGACATCGACATGATGAAACGCTTCCCCAACGCCTGCAAGGATCCGCAGGGGCGGCTGCGGGTGGGGGCGGCGGTCGGCGTGTTCGATTTCGAGCGGGCCGAGAGCCTCATTGCCAAGGGAGTCGACGTCCTCATCGTCGACAGCGCCCATGGCCATTCTGACAACGTCATCGAGACCGTTGCGGCAATCAAGAAACGCTGGGCAATCGAGGTGGTTGCGGGAAACGTGGCAACCCGGGAAGGCTGTCGCGATCTCATCAAGGCTGGCGCGGATGGAGTCAAAGTCGGGATAGGTCCCGGGTCGATCTGTACCACACGGGTCATCTCCGGTGTCGGCGTTCCCCAGATCACGGCGGTCTGGGAAGCGGCGCAGGAGGCGGCCGGTGCCGGCGTGCCGGTGATCGCAGACGGAGGGATTCGCTACTCGGGAGACATCACCAAAGCGATCGCCGCTGGGGCCCACTGTTGCATGCTCGGTGGGTTGCTGGCGGGTGTGGCGGAAAGCCCGGGCCAGACGGTGCTCTACCAAGGGCGCACGTTCAAGGCCTACCGCGGCATGGGATCGCTCGGGGCGATGGTCCAGGGTTCGAGTGAACGCTACCGGCAGCGGTCGAGCGGGCGCGGCGGTGACAAGTTGGTTCCGGAGGGGGTCGAGGGGCGCGTGCCCTTCAAGGGCCCCTTGAGCGTGTTCGTCTACCAGCTCGTCGGCGGCCTGAGGGCCGGGATGGGCTACTGCGGCACGCGAACGATCGATGAACTGCGGCGCGATGCCCGGTTCATCCAGGTGTCGGCGGCCGCCGTGCGGGAAAGTCATCCACATGACATCGTCATCACCCAGGAAGCCCCGAATTACAGCGCTCATCCGAAGCAGGAGTGAGCGCCTCCCGGCGCGGCCGCTCCTCGTCGGCGGCGTGTGCGCCGCCCTCGTCGTCGGCGCCGGGCTCCTCGTCGCTGGCCGTGGCGCCGACGAGCGCATCGCAGTGGCCAGCCCGGAGCCTCAGTCCGCTCCGCCCGCGGCCACGTCCCCGGCGGAAACCGAACTGGTCGTGTTCCCTGAGGTGCCGGCGGAACTCGCCATCGATCTCCCCGCCGAGGGGATACTGCTCGTCTCCGGAGCTTCCGGCGGCCACGACGATGCCCCGGCGACCGAGATCGTCCTCGCTTTCGGAACGCCGGCCGACACCGATGCCAGCGCGGATACCGGCGTCGATGCAGACCGGGGGATCATCCTCGTGTCGGCCGGTGCCACGGAGCCGGATGCGGTGGTCGAACCGGCGATCGGCTTGGCCGACGTGCCGGTGATCGCGCTGGCCGACGAACCGGCCGCCGCGAGTCCGCTCCGCGATCGGCCGCCAACCGGCAGTCGCCTCCGCCCCCGCGATTCCGGAACCGAGCGACGCGACGCCGCCCGGCGGGATCCCTGTGGAGAGGCCTCGAAGGCCTGCAAGGATGCCCTCCAATTCCTCCGCGAAGACGACATCGCGTCGATCGACCTCGACATCCGGGTCGGCGGCACGCCGGGGAACGACTACCCCTGCGAGTGTCGACTCGAGGGGGAGACGTTCCAGCCGCGCCGTTTCGCCTCCACGACGATGACCTGGAAGGCGGCCGGATATTGCCACAAGCCGCTCTACTTCGAGGACTGGGAACTGGAACGCTACGGCCACTCCCGCGGCATGTTCCTCGATCCGTTCATCGCCGGCGCCCACTTCTTCGTGACGCTGCCGATCCTCCCCTACAAGGCGGGCATGCAGGCGCCGTGGGAATGCGTCTATCCGCTCGGCTACTACCGTCCTGGAAGTTGTGCGCCCTGGACCGTTCCGGGAGTGCCCTACAGCCCCCGCGGCTTCGCCGTCCAGGCGGCCACGGTCACCGGCTTGGTGTTCCTGCTGCCGTGAGCCATCGCGGCGGGAGCGGTGTGGCGTGGCTGCTAGCCGGCCGTGGGGCGGACGGTGGCCAGATAGGCGTAGCGTCGGGCGACCGATTCGATCTGAACGTCAGCCCGTCCTGACCGGCCCAGGCCGATCAGGGCGTCGTGGATCTCCGGTCGGTAGCCGGCATGCCATCGGGCGAGGCAGTGCCGCACGCCGGCGGCGACCGGCGTCGGGAGGTCCCGCTGGTCCCAGAAGTCGACGATGAGGATCACGCCCCCCGGCCTGAGGTTCGCAAACGCCCCCCTCAGCGCATCTGACCAGGCGGGAACCATCGAGAGGCAGTAGGAAAAAAAGATCGTGTCGAAACGATCTCCGCATCCGAACATCCGCCGGGCATCGAGTTCCTCCGCCAGCCCCTGCCTGAGCACGATCCCCTTTCCTCCCGGACGGTGCCCCGCGGCGCGCCGGATGCTCCGCTCCGCCGTCGCCAGCATCGCGTGCGAGGCATCGAGGCCGTAGAGCCTTCCCGGCGCGTTTCGCGCCGCAAGCTCGAGGAGGTTCCTCGCCGTGCCGCAGCCCACCTCGAGCGTGGCCGTCGTCGGTGAGGTGACGACCTTGTCGAGGAGTTTGTCACGCCCGAGGAGCGAATAGCGCCGGCTGACGTCATAGAAGTGCCGGCTGAACCGGTAGCGCCGGTCCATTGCGACGGCCTGCGAG
>JBIIQL010000590.1:0-2725 GCA_044342095.1 Pirellulales bacterium | reverse complement strand
CTCGGCCTGCCGCTCGATGGAGAGATTCTTGTGGATCACCCCCAGGCCCCCCTCCTGGGCCAGCGCGATCGCCATCTCGCTTTCGGTCACCGTGTCCATCGGTGAGCTGACGATCGGGATGTTGAGGCGGATGCCGCGGGTCAAGTGGGTGGCGACATCGACCTCGGCGGGGACGACGCTCGAGTGCCGGGGGACCAGCAGCACGTCGTCGAAGGTGATCCCGGTGGCGACGATTTTCCCGTCCATGCGGCGTCTCCTGGTGGTGGCGAAGCGCGGATTATGCGGGTCGTGTGGCCGGAGGGCAACGACCGCCGCCGGGCCACGGGGAATCCGCGACCCCCGGGGGGGCGGCGGCGCACGGCGGGCCAGCGTGTCCTAGGTTTGTGCGAGCCGCCGAGGGAAGTCCCTGACGCTCGCAGCCCATCCACGCACTTCTCCTCTGCACCCCCTCCCATGCGCTTTCTCGACGACTATCTCGCCTCCACCCAGACCGGCCGCCGGGCCCCGGCCATCGCCGACGTCTCCCCCCCTGACCGGGCGACGCTCGAGGCCCACCTCGCACGCCGTCGCTACGGCCGCTTTACCCTCACCGACGCCGTCCGCCCCAGCTGGCAGCTCGACGTCGTGCCCCAGGCCGGGTATCGCTTCGACACCTACGTCGATCCCTCCGGCGGGTCCAAGCTGCCGGCGCTCGTCGGTGCCGTCTCGAGCGAGGATCTCTTCGAGGCCTTCCTCGGCCTCCTCGAACCGCTCGGCGATACCGTCGACGTCGTTCTCGAGTCGAGCCACGGCGACGCTCAGACGGCGATCGAGCACACCCGCGAAGGAGTCGAGCGGACGGTGCTCGAGAGCGTCCTGTGGGATTTCGAGGATCTCCTCCTCGACGACGGCTGCACCGGGATCGCGGTCCTCCATCCGGAAAAGCCGATCGAAGTCCAGCTCGACGAGCACAAACTTCTCATCGTCTACGCCCACGCCCGCAGCCCTTTCGAACGCGTGTTTTCCAACCTCGGGCTCGGCCGCGACGACCGGATGCGGTTCATCTCGCAAGGGGAACACCTCCACACCTCCCACGAGCGGTTTGCCAACCGTTTCGAGGAGCTGGTGAACCGGCTCGGCGCCGGCTGACGACCGCCGCTCCGCCTGAGCCACGATGCTCGCAGGGCCGTCCCGGGAGTTTCCCGGGGCGGCCCTGTCGCTTTTGGCCCCGCGCCCTCGCCCGCGGTCATTCCTCCAGCTGCGCCGCATGCTTGCGGTAGAGGCCGCGAAACTGGTGGTAGCTGAGGCCGAGGCGGGCGGCCGCCTTCCGCTGGTGGTGACGGGTGGCCCGAAGGGCGTCCCGGAGGGCCTCGACCTCGAGCGCGGCGACGGCTTCGGGGAGCGAGGCGGGGAGCCCGGGGCGGGCCGTCGGTATCAGCGCATCGCTCGGCGGCACCGCAGCGGTCGCGCCGGCGACCGGCTCACCGGGGCGTCGAAAGGGATCGAAGTCGACGGAGTCGGCGCCCACCGGCCCCCCATCGGCCCGGTGAACCGCCCGCTCGACGACGTTCTTGAGCTCGCGGATGTTGCCCGGCCAGGCATGGACCTCGAGCTTCGCAAGCGCCTCCGACGTGAATCGTGGCGCCGCCTCGAGCCCGAGCTCACGCCCCATCCGGCCGGCGAAATGCGAGGCGAGGATCGCGATGTCTTCCTGCCGATCGCGGAGCGGCGGCACATGGAGGACCTCAAACGAGAGGCGATCGAGGAGATCCTCCTTGAAGCGCCCGGCCCGGGCGAGGGCGGGAAGATCGGCATTGGTGGCAGCGACGATGCGCACATCGACCCGCATCGGCCGCGAACTCCCCACGCGCTCGAACGTCCCGTACTCCACGACCCGGAGGAGCTTTTCCCGCACTTCGAGCGGAACGAGGCCAATCTCGTCGAGGAGGAGCGTGCCGCCATCGGCCGCCTCGAACCTCCCTGCCCGCTCCCGGCTCGCCCCGGTGAACGCCCCCTGCTCGTGCCCGAAGAGCTCCGCCTCGACAAGGGCCGGCGAGAGCGCCGCGCAATTGAGGGCCACAAGCGCCCCCTCCCACCGCCGCGAGAGGTAGTGGAGCTTGGCCGCTGCCAGCTCTTTGCCGGTCCCCCGCTCGCCAATCAGGAGCACTGGCCTGTCGACGGCGGCCGCCCGGGAGAGCCGCTCCGTAAACGCCAGAAAGGCCTCCGAGCGACCGATCGCCTCTTCGACACGCATCGCGGAATCCCACAGACAAGAAATCGGACTTAAAAACCATTTCTAAGCATATTTCACCAATATTGGTATTTCTAACCACACAAGACCGACCGCTGAGGAGGGGCCGCCCCCTGCCGTTGAGCCGGCCTTGCCGGCAAGCGGAGCCATGGATGGCGAAGCGTAGGCGGCACGGAGTGAGCGCAGGCCCGGAGGGCCGGAGCGAACGTCCGGCGAGGCGGCAGGGGGCGGCCCCGACCCACGCCAAGCCAGCGTCCAACAGCGAACCCCAACCACGTGCCAGTCGCTCCGGCACAGGATTCGCCCTTCTTCCTCGCATCCCGACCCAACAACTCCCTTCCCGCCTCAGGAGCTTCCCATGGGTGTCTTCACGCGACTCAAGGACATCATCAATTCGAACCTCAACGCGATGCTCGATGCCGCCGAGGACCCCGACAAGCTCATCCGCCTGATGATCCAGGAGATGGAAGACACGCTCGTCGAGGTGAAGGCCAA
>JBIIQL010000588.1:0-2731 GCA_044342095.1 Pirellulales bacterium | reverse complement strand
GCTCGAGCTCCGCCTCCCGGAGGATGTCTGCAAACGGATCCCCCCCGGCGGCGAGCTTCGAGAGGATCACTGGCGGCACGAAGTCGAGAGCCACCAATTGGCTGTGGACATGCTCGAGCGAGGCCCCGGCGGCGGGGCCGGAGTTTTTGAACACCATCCCCCAGGCGAGATCGTCGCGCTCGGCCAGGTGCCCGAGGCGCTCCCGGACCAACGCCCACGAAGCCCGCCACGACCGGGGGTCGATCTCGAGAATCGAGGTATCGTGCCGCGGCGACTCGACGACCACGTCATGAACCCCATGGGCGGGCCTCGATCCAGTCGTCGGACCTGCGGACAGGCCCTCCGGGGCTCGGTGGCCACGATCGACGACGACCGGATAGCGATTGGGAATGATCCGCGCGAGCCAGGGGAGCGTGCGCTCGGCGGGGCTACGGAGCAGCTCGTGGGGGGCGAGGGCTTCGTTGCCGGCGCAGAACGGGCAGGCGGAGAGCGACTCCTCCCGGGGGCGTTCCGCCCGCGCCGGGGCGAGGAACACCACCCGGCCCGAGAGTGGATCGGTGTGGATCCGGCAGGAGGAGGTGTCTGGCTGGGGGTCGTGCATGGCTCGCCGGCCGCCGGAAAAATGCCGGCGACGTCTTCCTCGTGGTGGCATCGCCTTCACCCGCCGGGGATGAGGCGGGGATGAGTATGGCATGGCCACGTTCACCCTGGCCGCCGGTGGCGTTTGAACAGCCCGGTCGCCCCCCGTAAACTCTGGTCCTCTCGATCTCGAGAAAATCAGACCCCGAGGAAACCGCGTCCCACAACGGCGCGCCCAGGAGCCCCCCCATGCTGACCGTCGGCGACCACTTCCCGCAGTTCACCGCCCAAGCCTGTGTCGGCACCGGCAAGGACGACCTGAAGCTGGTGAAGAACACCGACTACGCCGGCAAGTGGGTGGTCTACTTCTTCTATCCCAAGGACTTCACCTTCGTCTGCCCGACGGAGCTGGCGGAGTTCAACAAGCAGCTCAAGGCCTTCGCCGATCGCGACTGTGCCGTCGTCGGCGGCAGCACCGACAACGAGTGGTCGCACCTCGCCTGGCGGAAGTCGCATCCCGATCTCCACAACCTCGGCTATCCGCTCGTCGCCGCCCAACTCCTCGCCCCGGCCCTCGGCATCCTCGAGAAGACCGAGGGCTACTGCCTGCGAGCCACGTTCATCGTCGATCCCAACGGCGTCATCCAGTGGGTCGACGTCAACCAGGGGCGCGTGGGGCGGAACGTCGCCGAGGTGATCCGCGTCCTCGACGCCCTCCAGAGCGACGAACTCTGCCCGTGCAACTGGAAGAAGGGCGACCCGTACGTGAAGGTCGGCTGACCCGTGGCCCGACCGCGGACCTTCATCGACAAGTTCGGCGACGCCTTCCGGGGCATCGCCCGGGCCGTCCCGGGTCAGTCGAGCTTCGCCGTCCACATCCCCGCGGCCCTCGGCACCCTCGCCCTGGCGGCGGTGCTTCGCGTCTCGCTCATCGAGTGGTGCGTCCTGGCCGGGGCGATCGGCGCCGTCCTGGCCGCCGAGGTGATCAACACCTCGATCGAGATGCTCGCCAAGGCGGTGACGCGGGACTTCAATCCCTTCATCCGCGACGCCCTCGACATCGCCAGCGCCGGGGTGATGGTGACGGTGATCACGGCGGTGGTCATCGGCACGCTCCTGATCGGCAACCGGGTCGGGATCCTCATCGGCTGGTGGTGAAACGGCCGGCCGACACGGTGGGCTTCACCCGGCAGTTTCAGGTTGACCCTCTCGCCGCCCCCCCGATACCGTGGCGGCTCGCCCACTTTTTCCGGCCGGGTCAACCCCGGCTCATCCTGTCGATCCTTCCTTTCTGGAGTTGCATCCGTCATGCGCAAGTTGCTCGCCGAGGCGATCGGAACGTTCTGGCTGGTCTTGGGAGGCTGCGGCAGTGCCGTGATCGCCGCCGGCCTTCCCGACGTCGGCATCGGCTACCTCGGGGTCTCGCTCGCCTTCGGGCTCACCGTCCTCTCGATGGCCGTCGCCATCGGCCACATCTCCGGCTGCCACCTGAATCCGGCCGTCACCGCCGGTCTCGCCGCCAGCGGCCGCTTTCCCGCCAAGGATGTCCTCGGCTACGTCGTCGCGCAGTGCCTCGGTGGCCTCGCCGGTGCCGGCGTGCTCTACATGATCGCCCGCGGTGCCCCGGGCTTCTCGATGGATGGCGGCTTTGCCTCCAACGGCTACGGCGAGCACTCCCCCGGTGGCTACTCGCTCGCCGCCTGCTTCATCGCCGAGTTCGTCCTCACGGCCTTCTTCCTGTTCGTGATCCACGGTGCCACCGACAAGCAGTCGGGGACGATGATCGCCCCGATCGCCATCGGCCTCTGCCTGACGCTCATCCACCTGATCAGCATCCAGGTGACAAACACGTCGGTGAACCCCGCCCGCAGCCTCGCCACCGCGTTCTTCGTCGGTGGCTGGGCGGCCCAGCAATTGTGGCTCTTCTGGGTAGCGCCAATCCTCGGCGGTATCGTCGGTGGCCTCCTCTACAAGTGCGTCGACGACGCCGAGGAATGATCCTGGCCGAGTCCGCACTGTCATCACCACGAACCGGCCGTCCGCCCCGTGCGGACGGCCGGTTTTTTTGCGTTGCCACGCTCCGGAGTGGGAAGGGCTGGCCTAACGAGTCTCATGCCTTCGTGCGATCCGTCGGCAGGGCCGGCAAAAGTCT
>JBIIQL010000589.1:0-2731 GCA_044342095.1 Pirellulales bacterium | reverse complement strand
TCTCGTTCATGCCATCGACGGTGGCGATGCCGTAAAAGCTCACCGCCACCGAGCCATACTTGCTCGTCCACGCGAGGCTCTCAGGCCCGGCATTCCCTTGCCGCTTCATCCCCCGCGGGAAGCACCAGATCTCGGAGGAGGGATCCTCCATCCAATCCATCGACCGGCCGACGATCACGCGCCCGTCGGCAAAGCGATGGAGGCAGCGGGTGCAGGCCGTGGCCGCCCCGCCGACGATCGCGACGGCCACGAGAGCCACAACAACCGAGCGGCACAAACGCACACCTGACATGACTCTGGCACCTCGAGAAGGGAATCACGCTCACCGAGCAAGCCTCGGTGCGGACTGTTCGCTGCTTCTGAGTCTCTCACCGGCCGTCGTTTTTTGCGACCATTTGGCGGCGTCCGCGGCCCAGCCGCCTTTCCCCTCGTGGCAAAGTCGCCATCGTGAGCACTTCCCTCGGACGATGATCGAATCGAGCGGGCCATTCCCGTGGAGCCCTGCCATGGCCCGGTCGATCACCATCAGCCTGCCGGTTACCGACGTGGCCGTCTCGAGGGCTCTTCTCGGCGATCGGCTCTGAGCCCCGCCCTCACCGCCGCCACAGCAGCTGCATCGACAGCCCCGGCCCAGGGTCGAACTCGACGACGTCGGTGCGGCCCGAGGTGAAGCTCGCCCCCTGGAAGAGCTCGCGGTCAAACAGCCAACTGGCCAGCGCCTCGATCGTGAACCCGCCCCCGAGCTTCCGCTCGATGCCGACGGCCGCACGCTGATCGAAGACGAAAAACCGTTCGTCGTCGATGATCCGATCGGCGAGGAAAAAGATCTGTGTGTCGGTCCGATAGAACGCGATCAGCGCCCAGTCATCACCAAGCCGGCGGCGGGCCTCGACGTTGGCGTTCACGAGCGGAAAATAGGCCGCCGTGATCGTCCACGCGTCGTCCGGCCGCCACTCGAGCGATGCCGGCAGGCCGAGCTTGGCCTCAAACGTCTCACTCGGTCGCCACCCATAGGCGATCCCCGGCAGGGGATAGGGAAGTTGGCTGGTGGGCGAAAAGAAGACGCTGAAGCTCCACTCGTCGCGGTCGTTCTTGGCCGGCGTGTTCCAGAAGGCGACCGCCATGAGCGTGAGGTCGCGTCCGGCAGCGAACGGGCGGTCGCTTGCCGAGCCGAAGAGAAAGGTGCCGCCGAGCGTGCCGCCGCTGTCGAGCGGCCGGATGTGGGTGAATCCGGTCTCGACGATCCACAGTTGGTCGGGCACCGACTGGCCAGAGTCGGGGAGGATCGCGTCGCCGGAAAGCTCCAAGCGACCGAAGCGGCCGATGCCGATCCACAGTGGGCTCCCTTCCTTCGGGGGCACGATGGGAGCGGCCACGCGGGCAAACTCGGCATTCATGCCGAGCGTTGCCGGCTGCCTGACGACATCGGTGGCCGGGGCCCAGAAACCGCCGATTGACACAGGCGCCGCGGATCCGAATGGGCCGCCCCCCGACCGCCGCCGGCGTCGCAGCTCCGGCACCGGCTCGGGATCGGCGTCGGCGATCGGCTCCGCGGCGAACAGATTCTCCTCGAGATTGAACTCAACCGGCGGCAGCAGGGCCACGCGCTCCGCAGACCGTTCCGCCGATGGCTCATCGGCCACGCCGGCGCAGGCCACCATGCCCATCGCCAGCGCGAGGGCCGCGGTCACACGACTGGGCGCTCGCGTCGGCAAGGCCGGGAACTTTCGCTTGAGGGCTCGGGGCTCGAAGGGTGGGGAGAATAGTGAGCATCCGTGGCCAAGCAAAGCCGAAACCGCCGGTATCCCGACGCATGCTGAGCAGGCTGTGGATAAAGTGCCTGCCGCCGGGGTTCGCTGCTCAGGGGCCGGGGGCCAGGGGCTTGCGGACGCCCAGCCACGTGAAGGCGAGCCTGACGGGGACAAAAGTGGTGCGGAGCCTGTTGGCGGCGGAGCGTTCGGTCTGGGTAGCGGGGGTGGTGGTAGGGAGGGTTGTGGTCCGGTGAGAGGTGGTCTGGCCGGTGGCGGTGGTGGTGGCGGTGGGTACGTGGGATCTCCTGGGAGACGTGGATGGGAAGGACCGGCCGCGCAGACGGGTGGCGGCACGGCTTGGAAAACCCCTTGGCTGGCGGCGGTTTTCAGGGCCAAGGACGGGCGATTGGCCAACGGGAGCAGTAGGTCCAATCTGTCGTCATCCAACAGCCTCTCGCTCGCCCCGTCGAGCGAGAACGCCAGCTTCGGCTTCCGTCTCGCAGGTTCGGTCAACTCCGCTCCCGTCCCCGAGATCGATCCTGCTGCAATGGGCAGCGTGATCGCCTTGATCAGTGGCAGCCTCGGCCTCCTTGAGCGTCGTCGGCTGAAGGCGTCTTGACCGAAGCTGACGATTCGAGACTCACCCGCGAGGGGAGCAGGCTCCATGTGGGCCTGCTCCCCTCGTCGTTTCCCGACCGAACGAAGATGCCCCGACGTCGACCCAAGCACCCCTGTCGAGGAGCGGCCCAGACGTCGACTCCAAGCGTCGGGGCCGGGCACTTCATCCATGCGTCGCCCGAATCAGCACCGCGTGCAAACGCTTTCCTCTCTCTCCCGGGTGGGACGCATTCGCAGCAGGCCAGTTGACCGGGTTGCACGGTCGCCGTGGAACCATCGCTCGGGTATGTTCATCGCTCAGGGTGGACGGCGATCGATTCGGTGTTCCGGGAGACCGGTCATGCATTCGACAACGCGTCGGG
>JBIIQL010000083.1:0-9643 GCA_044342095.1 Pirellulales bacterium | reverse complement strand
ACCGCGGCGAAGCCGTCGCGGTAGTAGTCGCGGGTGTCGTCCCCGAGCTTCTGGAGGCTGTCGGCACCGACGTGGTGGTTGGTGAGGACGAGACCGTCGGCAGAGACAAACGACCCCGAGCCCCCGGAATTGAAGCGAACGCTCGACTGCTGGAGATGGAGGAGCCATTCCGGCGTCGGCTTGAAGCCGTGATCCTTCTCGAGGCGATCGAGCGGCGGCTGATTGAACAGCCACATCCCCTCGTCGCTCCGGGCAATCCCCGGCGCGGCGAGCACGAAGCACGCCGCCGCGAGAAGCGCCCCCCGGAAGAATCGTCCACCCGAAGCCAGCCTGCGTCGCTCGTCCATGGATCCTGACCCGCGAAGGAATGGGGAATCGCTCCACGACCCCGTGGAAGCCGGCTCGTCAGGGTACCCCATCGCCCCGGTCGGGAAGAAGTCGGGGAGCGGAAGTTGCCGGCGGGGGAGCTTGGCGCAAGGAGTGTACGCACGTACACTTTCTGTCGTTACAGATCTCCCGGCCGCTTCGGTCGGCACGCCCCTCCGGCCGGACGGCCGGTAGAAAAAGAGCGCTCCCATGCTCGCGCGACTGCGGACCTTTTCACTCCAGGGGATCGAGGCGGTGCCAGTCGATGTCGAGGTTGACGTCTCGACGGGGGCCCTCCCAGCGACGGTCCTTGTCGGCCTCCCCGACGCCGCGATCCGCGAGAGCACCCACCGGGTGGCCCGGGCGATGGTCAATTGCGGCTACACCCGTCCGCTCGATCGGGTAGTCGTCAATCTCGCCCCGGCCGAGCTGCCGAAGCAGGCGGCCACCTTCGACCTCCCGATCACGCTCGGGATCCTCGCCGGCAGCGGGCAATTCTCCTCGGAGCGATTCAACGACTATGCCGTCGTCGGCGAGCTATCCCTCGAGGGCTCGACGCGGCCTGCCCGCGGCGCCCTCTCGATGGCGATGTCGGCCGCGCGCCAGAAAAACCTCCGCGGCGTGGTCGTGCCGGCGGCGAGCGCTACCGAGGCGGCGGTCGTCGAGGATATCGAGATCATCCCCGTCGCCTCACTCACCGAGGCCGTGCGGTTTTTCGCCGGGGAGCTTCAGATCAGCCCGTCGCCATCGCGGATGGGGGAGTGGTTCAATCAATATGCCTCCTACGACATCGACTTCGCCGACGTTCGCGGGCAGGAAGCGGCGAAGCGGGCGCTCTGTGTAGCGGCCGCTGGCGGGCACAACGTCGCGATGCTCGGCCCACCAGGGGGGGGCAAGACGATGCTCGCCAAGCGGATCCCCACGATCCTCCCGCCGCTCTCGGCGACCGAGTCGATCGAGACGACGCGGATCTACAGTTCGCTCGGGCTCCTCGCGCCGGGGCAGCCGCTCCTCGCCACCCGCCCGTTCCGCGCTCCGCATCACACGATCAGCGAGGCCGGTCTCGTCGGCGGCCGCTCCGTGCCGATGCCGGGGGAAATCAGCCTCGCCCACAACGGCGTCCTGTTTCTCGACGAGCTTCCCGAGTTCAACCGACGGACGCTCGAGGTCCTCAGGCAGCCGCTCGAAGATGGCTCGGTGACGATCAGCCGTGCCAAATCGACGACGCGCTTCCCGGCCGAGTTCATCCTCGTGGCCGCCTTCAACCCCTGCCCCTGCGGCTATCGGGGAGACCCGCGCCGCGAATGCCAGTGCACGCCGCCGCAGGTGGAGAAATACATGGGGAAGATCTCCGGGCCGCTCCTCGACCGGATCGACATCCAACTCGAGGTGCCGGCCGTCCCCTACCGTGATCTCTCCGCCAAGCGAGCGGGCACGTCGAGTGAGCAGATGCGGGCGGCGGTGAACGCGGCCCGCGAGCGGCAGGCGGCCCGGTTTGCCGGTAGCACCACCCGGGCCAATGCCCGGATGTCGAGCCGGCTGGTGCGCGAGCATTGCCAGCTCGATGCGCCGGCCAGCGAGATGCTCAAAGGAGCGGTCACGAATCTCGGCCTCTCGGCCCGGGCCCACGACAAGGTGCTGCGGGTGGCCCGGACGATCGCTGATCTCGACGCCGCCGAGACGATCCGCTGCGATCATCTCGCCGAGGCGATCAATTACCGGCTCCTCGATCGCACCCTTTGGACCTGAGACGAGGCTCGAGGTTTTCCGGCTACTTGCCCGGCCCGCCCCAATCCGGAATGGACCGTCCGCGGTCCATTTGGCACGATGCAGGCATGACACGCTCCCACCCCACGCCGCGCCCCGCGGCCGCCTCCCTCGCCATCGCCCCAGCCGGCGCGTCGACCGATCTGGCAACCGATCAGCCAGCCTCGGTGGCTCCGTTGCTTCGCGGCGCGGCGGTGCTTGCCGCCCTCGGGACCGCGGCCCTGGCCGTCGATGTGCCGGTGGCCGCCTGGTGCAAGGACGGCGCCTGGCCGGCAGCGATGCCGGGGGTGCTTGTGAAGATCGCCGGCGAGATCCACCGTCTCGTGACGCTCTCCGAAGTGATCGGCCACACGGTGAGCGTCATCGTCCTCCTCGGCCTCGTGGCCGCGCTCGACGGCACGCTCGCCTGGCCGCTGTGGCGAGCCCCGGCGTTTGGCCGGCCGTCGCGGCAGCCGACGACCCAGCAGACGAACTTCGCCAGGTTTCTCGGGGCGACGTTCACCGGCGGGATCCTCACCGACATCATCAAGCTCCTCGTCGATCGGGTGCGGCCGCGCGCGGCCGATTTCGTCGCCCACGGAAGCGTCTGGGATTCCTTCAACGAAGCGGTGATCGCCACGATCACCGGGAGCCGGTCGAACATCAACAGCTTTCCGTCGGGGCACTCGGCGATCGCGGCGGGATTTGCCGCGGCCCTGGCCTGGAAATACCCGCGCGGCCGGGTCTACTTTGCGATCTTCGCCGCCATGGCGGCGTCGCAGCGAATTGTCTCGTCGGCCCACTTCCCCAGCGACGCCTGCTTCGGCGCGGCCCTGGGGCTCATCGGCGCGAGCCTCTTTCTCCGCTGGAAGCCGTCCTCACCGACGGCGTTCCTGCCGACCGGCGGCGCTTCCGGTAACGGGGCCGTCAATGGCAGCCCGGCGGTCGATGCCGTATAGTGCGATCGACACGGAAGCCTTCGGGTCGCCACCGCACAACCAGCCCCGCACCACATCAGGAATCGCCCCATGCCCGCCCCCAAAAAAGCCAAAAAGGCCGTGAAAGCGCGACGTGCCGACGGGGCGGACGAGGCGGAAGAAGCGCCGGTCGCGGCTGTTTCCCAGACCCCTCCGGAGCCCCCCCGCGGCCGGCGCGTGCTCCTTGTCGACGACGACCCGGAAATCATCGAATCGATGCGGACGGTCCTCGAGTCGAAGGGCTACGAGATCCTCGTCGCTCGCGATGGCAATCAGGGGCTCCTCATGGCGGAGCGCGAGAATCCCGACCTCGTCGTACTCGACATGATGATGCCGAAGCGGAGCGGCTTCCTCGTTCTCGAGCGGATCCGCCGCAGCCACCCCGTGCCGATGCGCGTGATCATGATCACGGCCAACGAGGGGAGCCGCCACAAGGCCTACGCCGAGATGCTCGGCGTCGACGACTACATCCGCAAGCCGTTCGCGATGGACCGTCTCCTCGACAGCGTCCAGCGACTGCTTCCCGCCGCGCGCTGATCTGGCACGAGAGCGCCGCACTGCCGGTGCCGATGGCCTGATGACGAAGCGCCTTGCCACGCCGCGCCGTCTCCCGCGCCGAACCCTTGGCCAAGCCGGGGCACGCCCTTTGAAAGCCGGTCGCGAAGCGGCCGTCAAGGGTGATCCCGACGGCGGACTTTGGAGAGGATGCGCAGGACGAATGTGCGATTGACCCTCTTCAGGGGGCGTCCTAGATTGCGGCGGTGACTTGTCGGTGGCCGTGACACGCGGCGCACGGAGGCGCAATCGCTGCATCGGGCTCGGAGGAGAGCCTTGCCACCGCGATCCTGCGGTGGTGACGAACTGCGGCCGGGCAGGGATGGGACAGGAATCGAACAGGAATCGAACTCGATTCGATCAGGGGTGCAGAGCCGATGCCGGGTGACGAACGTCGATTCGACACCACCGCGCCGAAGCCGCCGGACGTCCCGATGACGGGCCGCCCGATCGTCGGCGCGGCCGCGCAGCGTCACCTCGCCACATCGCGGCTGGAAGGGGACGACATCAAGGAGCGCGTCCGCGACGCCACCGACATCGCCGATCTCGTCGCCTCCTACATCACGCTCCGCCGGCAGGGGAAGAATCTCGTCGGCCTCTGCCCCTGGCACGACGACTCGAAGCCGAGCTTCAACGTCAATCCCGAGCGGCAGACGTTCCGCTGCTGGGTGTGTGACATCGGCGGAGACGTGTACAGCTTCCTGATGCGGATGGAGAAGATCGAATTTCGTGAAGCCCTCGAGCAACTTGCCGAGCGGGCCGGCATCGATCTTCCCCGCGGCCGGGGCGCGCTGCCGGTCGACGAGCGGAAATCGCTCCACAAGGTGCTCACCTGGGCCTGCGACCGGTTTGCCGACCACCTCCGCCGCGCCCCCGATGCCGAGCCGGCCCGGGCCTACCTCCGCGACCGCGGCCTTTCGGCGGCGACGGTCGAGCGATTCCAACTCGGCTACGCCCCCGCGGGCTGGGACTGGCTCCTCCGGCAGGCACCGGCGGCTGGATTTCCCGCCGAGCTGCTCGCCCGTGCCGGCCTCGCCGTCGAGCGGCAGGAGCGCGGCGGCCACTACGACCGCTTCCGCGACCGGGTGATGTTTCCGATTCGCGATCCGCAGGGGCGCTGCGTCGCTTTCGGCGGCCGCGTCCTCCCCGGCTCGACCGAGGGGGCGAAATACATCAACTCGCCCGAGACGCCGGTGTTCTCCAAGAGTTCGCTCCTCTATGGTCTCGACAGCGCGCGCGACGGCATGGCCCGCACCGGCCGGGCGGTTGTCGTCGAGGGCTACACCGATTGCCTCGCGGCTCGCCAGGTCGGATGCGATGACGTCGTCGCCGTCCTCGGCACGGCGCTCGGCGAGCGGCATGCCAAGCTCCTCCGTCGCTATGCGGATCGGCTCGTCCTCGTCCTCGATGGCGACGAGGCGGGAAGGCGGCGGGCCGACGAAGTGCTCGACGTCCTCCTCGCCGAGCCGATCGACATCCGCATCGCCCGCATGCCCGACGGCGTCGATCCCTGCGAGTTTGCCCTCGAGCAGGGGCGTGAGGCGTTCGAAGCGCTCGTCGACTCGGCGGTCGATGCCCTCGACTACCGGCTCGAGGAAGCGGCCGCGAAGGTCGCCGGACGGGGCGACGATGCCGCCCTGGCCGCGGTCGAGAGCGTGCTCGTGGCCCTGTCACGCGTTTCCGACCGCTCCACGCTTGCCCCTTCGCAGCGGCGGCTGCGGGAGGATCAGGTGCTCGGGCGGCTGGCGCGGCGTTTCGGCCTGTCGCGTGAGGCCCTCTTCGGCCGACTCTCCGCCCTCCGGGCAGACTTCTCCGCCCGCATGCCGGCGGCTGACATCGATGGCGAGCCCCGTGCCGAACGCTTCCATCCCGTGACGCCAACCCGCCTCCCCGCCTGGGATCGCGAAGTCCTCGAGGTCCTTGTCGGCGTGCCCGAAGCGACGGGGCTCGTGATCCGCGAGATCCCCGCCGACGATCTCGAACACCGCGCCAGCCGCACCGTCCTCGAGACGGCGCGGCGGATGCACGCCGAGGGGCGCGAAGTCAGCCTCGGCGGTTTGCTCCTGGAGCTGACCGATCCGGTGCTCCACAGCCTGCTTGTCGCCGTCGACTCGAGCGTCCACGCGGGCACCGCGACCACCGCCGCCGAGCGACTTTCCCACCTCGAGGACGCGCTGCGACAGCGTCGCGCGGCTCGGGACGTGGCAGCCGGCATTCGCACACTGAAATCCTCGAGCCTCGATGCCGAGGCCGAGGCGCAACTTCTGGAGCAACTCGTCGCCACGCGGCGGGAAGCTCAGGGCATGACCGATCCCAAGGATGGGTGAAGGTGCCCGTCTCGTTGACTGCGATCGGCGAATCCCGGCTCTGGCCGGGCAGCGCCGGGGGGCGGTACGCGAGTGACGGTAGGATGGTGAAGGAGACCACCGATGAAGAAGCAGACTGTCCGGATGCGCGTATCGAAGGATCCCATGTCCCAGAATCCGTCCGCAGGGAACCACCATCCCGACGACCCGACCCCCGGGCAGCCCGACGCTGTCGCGGCCGGCGACGGCCAGATCGACGCCTCCGCCGAGGCCGGGCTCGACATCCTTCCCTTCCTCGCAGCCCAAGCGGCCCCCCCCGCCCCGGCTCAGGACAACGAACTGGCGGCCCTCATCGCCACCGGTCGCGCCCAGGGCTATCTGACCTTCGACCAGGTCAACTCCTACCTCCCCGACGAAGCGGTCGACCCGGAGAAGATCGACGCCCTTCTTGTGGCTCTGGAGGAAAAGGGGATCGATCTCCTCGACGAGCCCCCCGCGCCGGTCGTGGCGGCCGTCAAGGGCCCGGCGGCGAAGGCCAAGCCGGCGCCCCGGCGCGACGAGGCGATCACCACCGCTCCCTCGAATGCCGGCAATGATCCGATCCGGATGTATCTGGCGCAGATGGCCGAGATCCCCCTCCTCACGCGGCCGGAGGAGATTTCGCTCGCGAAGCGGATCGAGGTCACCCGGAAGCGGTTCCGGCGCGCGATCCTCGGCTGTTCGTGGTCGATGCAGACGACCGTCGACACGCTCAATCGTGTCCACGAGGGGAAGCTCCCCTTCGACCGCACGATCAAGGTGTCGCTCACGGAGCGGCTCACGAAGGAACAGATCCAGTCGCGGATGCCGCACAACCTCGCCACGCTCGCGCGGCTCGTCGAGCGGAGCAAGGCCGACTTCCGCCTCCTCGTCAACAAGCGGACCAGCGCCGAGGACGCGCGGACGGCGCGGCAGCGTTTCCGCCGCGACCGGGCCAAGTCGCTGACGCTCGTCGAGGAATTGAGCCTCCGCACCCGGCGCGTCCAGCCGCTCCTCAAGGTGCTCCGCGGGATGTCGGCGCGGATGGACCGGCTCCAGCAGGAATTGCGGCTCCTCGACCATGGCCACGGCTCCCGCGACGACCGGGCCGACCTGCGGAAGGAACTCCGCGACCTCATGCTCTCGACCCTCGAGAGCCCCCGGTCGCTGCGAACGCGGGTGGCCGCGCTCGAGAAACTCCAGACCGAGTACGAGACGGCGAAGCGCAACCTCTCCGCCGCAAACCTCCGGCTCGTGGTGTCGATCGCGAAGAAGTACCGCAATCGCGGCCTCTCCTTCCTCGATCTCATCCAGGAGGGGAACACCGGGCTGATGCGGGCGGTCGACAAGTACGAATACCGGCGCGGGTTCAAGTTTTCGACCTACGCCACCTGGTGGATCCGGCAGGCGATCACGCGGGCGATCGCCGACCAGGCGCGGACGATCCGCATCCCGGTCCACATGATCGACGTCCTCTCCAAGCTCCGCACCACCGCCAAGCGGCTTCTCCACGAGCTCGGCCGCGAGCCGACGACCGAGGAGATGTCGCAGGCCGCCGGGATCCCGATCGAGGAGGCGCGCCGTGTCCTCGACATGGGGCGTCAGCCGATGAGCCTCGACCGGCCGGTGGGGGAGAGCGAAGACGCGAGTTTCAGCGAGTTCGTCGAGGATCTGTCGGCGGAGAGCCCGACGCAGTCGGCCACCAACGGCCTCCTCAAGGACCGCATCGATTCGCTCCTCAAGACCCTCACCTTCCGCGAGCGGGAGATCATCCGCCTCCGCTACGGGCTCACCGACGGCTACACCTACACGCTCGAGGAGGTGGGGCGGATCTTCCGCGTCACCCGCGAGCGTGTCCGCCAGATCGAGGCCAAGGCGGTGAAGAAGCTCCAGCACCCCGTCCGGTCGCGGCAGCTCGAGAGCTTCCTCGGCGGCGTGCCGGGCTGACGCCCGCTTCCTGATCCGCATCGTTCGGCGGGCCGGCCGTTCCGGTTTGCTCCCCCGGGAGCCGACCGACGGCCGGCCCGCCCTCGTTTTCATGCTGGGAAGACGGGCTGCGGCCGGCCCCTGACAGGCCCGACGGATGAATGGCCGGCAGCGGTCTGGTAAGCTGCTGTTTCTTGTCCGCCCCATCTCCCTTCCATCAGGCTCCCATGGCCCTTGCCGTCACCGCCGATGCCGTGCGCACCCTGCACCGCATGCATCGTCAACTCGAGGATTTGCGGTCGCGGCTCGCCGCCGGCCCGCGGGCCATCGACGCCCGCAGCCGTAACGCCGACACGATCACGGCCCGGCTGGGCGTGCTCCAGGAGGAGATCCGCAAGGCGCGGCTGGTCGCCGATCAAAAGCAACTCCAGCTCCGCTCGATGGAGACCCGCATCAAGGATTGCGAGTCGAAGCGCAACGCCGCGAAGACCAACCGCGAATACCAACTCCTCGGCGAGCAGATGGCCGCCGACGACGAGGCGAAGAAGGTGCTCGAGGACGAGATCCTCGAGGCCCTCGATCGCGTCGACGGCCTGAAGGCCAATCAAGCCCCGATCGAGGCGGAACTCGCGGCAGCGAAGGCCGCGCTCGAGGAGATGAAGGGGAAGGTGCAGGCCGAACGTGGCGCCCTCGACGCGGAGGTGGCGCGGATCGCCGCCGATCTCGAGCGGGCCGAACAGGATCTCCCCAACGAATCCCGTGAGTCGTACCGGCGGATGGTGCGGAGCAAGGGTGCCGATGCGATGGCCCAGCTCGATGGCGAGAGCTGCGGGGGATGCTGCCAGCAGCTTCCTCCCAACTCGGTCGCGGAGTTGTCTCAGGGGCGTGTCGTCCCCTGCCGGAGCTGCGGCCGCATGGTCTACGCGTCCAGGTCCGACTGAACCCGCCCTGTCCTGTGTCCCGACGCCGCCGCCCTCCCCCGTGGAGCAGGCCGCCGCGTTCCCCCGATCTCATTCCGTTTCCTTATTTCCCGAGGATCCGATGTCCGACCGCATCCCCATGACCCAGTCCGGGTACGAGAAGCTCCGCGCCGAAGTCGAGCACATGAATACGGTGGAGATGCCGAAGATCGCCGCTCGGGTGGCCGCGGCCCGGAGCGAAGGGGATCTGAGCGAGAACGCCGAGTATCACGGCGCCCGCGAGAGCCAGGGGATGATGCAGGCGAAGATCAACATGCTCGCCGACAAACTCGCCCGCGCCGTGATCGTCGAGCGGCCGAAGGAAGCCAACGGCGAGGTGGTGTTCGGCGCCACCGTCGTCGTCAAGGATCTCAAGTTCGGTGACGAGGAGATCTATGTCCTCGTTGGTGCCGGCGAGGAAGACTTCGACGCCGGGCGGATCAATGTCACGAGCCCCTTGGCCCAGGGGCTCCTCGGCCGGAAGGTCGGCGAAACGGTCGCCATCGCCGTACCCGCCGGAACGATGCGGATGGAGATTCTCGAGGTCCGCTTCGAGGACGCCTGATCAGCGGGCCCTAGTCCGCCCCGTCGTCCATGCCCTCCCAGAGGGTGCTGCCGATGCGGACGATCGTCGCCCCCTCGAGGATCGCGTCGACGAAGTCGCCGCTCATCCCCATCGACAGTTCGACGAGCCGCGGATGATCGGCGGCATGCCGGTCGCGAAGCGCCCGCAGGAGTCCAAATTGCCGACGGGCGGCGCCATCTTCCCCCGCCGGCCCCGCAGGCGTCG
>JBIIQL010000587.1:0-2733 GCA_044342095.1 Pirellulales bacterium | reverse complement strand
CGGTGAACTGTTCCGGCATCATCAGGCGGCGGAGATCGGGGTGGCCGAGAAAGCGGATCCCGAACATGTCCCACACCTCGCGCTCGAGCCAATCGGCCGAGCGCCACACGCCGACGACGCTCCGCACGGCAGGCTCGGGATCGTCGACGAACACACGCACGGTGAGCCGGCGGGGGGTCGACGTCGAGGCGAGGAGATAGACGAGGCCGTAACGCCGGGTGGCGCCGCGGTATTCGAGATAGTCGACGCAGGTCACGTCGACGAGGAGATCGAAGCCGGCCGCCGCGAGGAAAGAGAGAACCTCGAGCGACGCCGGTTCACCGACCACGACGCGCGATTGGCCGCGGTAGGTAGAGGTTTCGAGCCCCGGAAACCGGGCCACGAGCACCTCGAGGATGTCGGCGGTGGGGGGCTGGTCGGTCGTCATGGTCTCGTGGGCAGTGGCTGTGGGGGATGGCGCCGGTCCGGCGGACGGGCGGGGTCAGGAGCGGGCGGAACGCAACTCCCGCTGAATGACCGGATTGCGGGCGGCGTCGATCGAGAGCGGACCGACCGCTTCGACGAGGGCCCGCTTGCGGAGCTGACGCTCGCGGGTGTCGAACTCCCGGCCGGTGATCGTCCCCTCAGCCTGGATCTTGTCCTGGAGGTCGATGATCGCCTGGATGAGCTGTTCGGGGCGGGGCGGGCAGCCAGGAACGTACATGTCGACCGGGATGAAGCGGTCGATCCCCTGAACCACGGCGTAGGTGTCGAACACGCCTCCGGTGCTCGCGCAGGCCCCCATCGAGATGCACCACTTGGGCTCGTGCATCTGCAGCCAGATCCGCTGGAGGACCGGAAGCATCTTCATCGCGACCCGTCCGGCCACGATCATGAGATCGCATTGCCGCGGGCTGAAGCGAAATACCTCGGCGCCGAAGCGGGCCAGGTCGTGCTTCGCCGCACCGGTCGCCATCAGCTCGATGCCGCAGCAAGCCGTTGCGAACGGCATCGGCCAGAGGCTGTTTTTGCGGCACCAGTTCGCGAGCTCGTCGAGCCGGCTGACGACGACGTTTTCGGGCAGTTCTAGCGCCACCGAAACACCCCCTTACGCCAGTCATAGGCGAATCCGACCACGACCAGAGCGATGAACGCCATCGCTCCCGCGAACACCAGACCACGGCCCGAAACAAGCCCCTGGGAGACCGCCGCGTCGACGCCGGCCGCGGACCGGCTGGCGACCGCCCAGGGATAGAGAAAGAGGAGCTCGACGTCGAACACGAGGAACGTGATCGCCACGAGATGGAAGCGGACGTCGAACCGGCGGCGGGTGTCATGGACCGGGTCCATGCCACTTTCGTAGGGCATTTCCTTGACCCGGTTGGTCCGCTTGTTGGGGCCGATGAGGCTCGAACCCACGACCAACCCGACCGACACCGCCGCGGCAATGGCAACGAAGAGGAGGACGGGAAGGATCGCTTCCATGGGTGGGCCTGAACCGTGGGAAAAGGCGGGGGGGGGGCGCTGCCCGATCTGGCGGGGAACCGTCTCACCGGACAAAGGGAGCCGACCGGGCGACTTCGTGAAATCCTTCACAAAGTCGGCGTTGAAAAAAGCCGGAGCGCTGCTCCGGCCATTTTCTCCCGGTTGGACGGGTCGAACCGATGGGGAAGGTTATACCGTGCCGATCGACCGGCGACGAGGTGGGGTTCTTGGCCGTCGGTCCGGGTCAGAAGTTTCCCAGGCTCATCCCGACGTAGGCCCCCCAGGGGCCGATCCCGATCGACATCCCGCTACCGACCCGGGCGTTGGCGAACGGGGGGCTGCCGCCACTCCCCCCGGAATTGCTCCGGTAGGGAGAATAGGAGGTGCTCGAGTTCATTTTCGAGGTCGCCGCGAGGGAGGCGTCGGCGGTGGCCTTGCGGTTGGCCGCGGCGACGTCGGCGAGGACCTGCCGACCGGTATCGAAGGCCGCCTGCCGATCCTTGAGATTTTGGCGGGTGCGTTCGATCTTCTGGATCTCCTGAGAGAGCTGGGCAGCGCTCATGTCGACGACGTTGGGGACATCCTTGAGGACATCGGCCCGCTTGCGGTCGGTCATCGCCGAGAGGTACTGCCCCATCCAGGCCCGGGCCTCCTGGGCCTCGGGGGCCTCGATGATCTTGAACTTCGCCTCGAGGTCGTCGAGGAGGTATTCCAACTCCTGCGGCGACATCTTCATCACCTTGGCGTTGAAATCAGCCTTGATCCGCTGCACCTCGCGTGGCGGATAGATCTTCTGGACGGAGAGCCATTCCCCCAGCTCGAAGATCGCTCGGCGCCAGCGGGAACTCTGGAGGATTTCGGCCTTCGCGGCCATCGCCTCCTGGGCGTCGTCCTGTCCGGTGGTCGCAGCTGCCGGCGGATCGGCCGCCTGGCCAATGAGCGGGCGGACCGAGGCGCCGACGAATCCAGCCACGACCGCGCAGGCCAGGAGCCGGATAACGACAGGCTTGAACAGCTTGGTGGGCATGGGTCGGGCGGAAGGAGTCATTCGGAGGGTTCCCCGGGCTTGCGGGTCATCGTCATCGTCACCGCGGCCTGATTGTTGGCCCCGGCGTGGGTCGGCAACGACTGGAAGGTGCATTCGTCCTTGCCGTCGTAAAGATAGTGGTTGATGGTCGAGGTCTGGCTGCCGTCGGGGTGGACGGTCGTCGTCCGCGACACCCACACCCCCTCCTCGAGCGACCAATCCGCTTCGGAATGGCTGCCGTC
>JBIIQL010000082.1:0-9650 GCA_044342095.1 Pirellulales bacterium | reverse complement strand
CGGCGCCGTCACCCTCCTGGCTGCGGCCGATTACGAGACGAAGACGTCGTATGCGTTCACGGTCGTGGCGAGCGATGGGGTGAGCAGTGCGGAAAAGGCGGTGACGGTCAGCGTCGTCGACGTCAATGACAACGCTCCGTTGATCACGAGCGGCGCCAGCGGGTCGGTGACGGAGAACGCCGCGATGACGACGGTGATCTACACGGGCACCCGGACCGACGCCGACGTCACGGCGGCCTTCCGTCAGGTGACGTGGTCGATCAAGCCGGCTGTCGGCGATGCGGCGAAGGTGGCGATCCACGCGGCCACGGGCGCCGTGACCCTCCTCGCTACGGCCAATTTCGAGACGAAGTCGTCGTACCAGTTCACGGTCATCGCCGCCGACGGAGTCTCCACGACCGAACAGGCGGTGACGGTGAGCGTCGTCGATCTCAACGACAACGCGCCCGTGTTCACGAGCGGGACCACCGGCACGGTGGCCGAGAACGCGGCGACGAGTACGGTGATTTACACCGCCACCCGGACCGATGCCGACGTCACCGCCGCCTTCCGCCAGGTGACGTGGTCGATCAAGCCGGCGGTCGGCGATGCGGCGAGAGTGGCGATTCATCCCGCGACCGGCGCCGTCACGCTCCTCGCCTCGGCGAATTATGAGACGAAGACGTCGTACCTGTTCACGGTGGTCGCTGACGACGGCGTCAACCGCTCCGAGCGGGCGGTGACGGTGGGCGTCGTCGATCGCAATGACAATGCCCCCGTGATCACCAGTGCCGCGACCGGTTCGGTGGCGGAGAACGCGGCGACCACCACGGTCATCTACACGGCGAGGCGGACGGACGCCGACGTGACGGCCGCTTTCCGCCTCGTGACCTATTCGATCAAGCCGCTCGTCGGTGATGCGGCGAGGGTCGCGATTCATCCGGCGACGGGAGCGGTGACGCTCCTCGCGTCGGCCGATTACGAGACGAAGACGTCGTACCTGTTCACGGTGGTCGCCGACGACGGCGTCAACCGGGCGGAGAAAGCGGTGACCGTCGCGGTGGTCAACGTCGACGATACGGCGGCGACGTTCACTTCCGCCCGAACTGCCACGGTGGTCGCCAGCGCCACGCTCAATCCGCCCGTCTACACGGCGACGGTCAACGACACGGCCGACGTCTCTCAGGGGGTTGCCTACAGCCTCGCCACGGCCGACGCGACGCTGTTTGCGATCAACGTGACGACCGGTGTGGTGACCGTGAAGGGATCGACCCTGGCGATGAAGGGGAAGACCTACACCTTCACCGTGACGGCGACCGACAAGGGAGGGGCGAAGAAGGCCGTCAGCCAGGTGGTCACGCTGACGGTGACGTAGCCGGTTGATCGGGCGAAGGGCCCGCCGGTGTGGGCGGGGCGGACGGACCGGGGATTCGCCCCGAGAGGGCCCGGTAGCCGGGGAGATCTCGGATCGGATCGAGGTCGGGATCGGTATCGAAGGCGACACGGTCGCTGTAGCCTTCGTCGATCGCCTCGGCGAGCGCCGCGATCGCGCGGTCGGCGTAGGCTTCGGCTCGGGGGACATCGCTGGCACGGAGCGCCGCGGCGCACTGGGCGTAGCACCGGGCAACCTCGCAGAGGAGTTCAGGATCCTTCGAGCCGGCCCGGACCTCCTCGGCGATCTCGATGGCGCGACTGTCGGCGCCAGTGCGCGCCAGGGCGAGCATCAGTTCCATCCGTCGGGCGTCATTCTTCGGGTCGAGCGCGACGATGGCCTCGCGGAGCTCGAGCGCCTCGGCGAAATGGCGATCGGCCTCGGCCATGTCTCCGGCGCGGCGGGCGAGCACCCCCATCCGGTAGGCCGATGATCCCGCCATGACCTTGAAGAGAATGTTCCGATCGTCGAGGGCCATCAGTCCGTTGAACCGTTCGAGGGCCCTCTCGAACTGCCTCCGGGCACCACCGTTGTCGCCGAGGCGGATGAGGACGTCACCGTAGTTGCCGCACGACTCGGCGAGCTCGAACGTCGCCTGGATGTCTCCGGGGTCGTTGGCGAGGATCTTCTCCCGCTGGGCGATGCACTCGTCGTAGTGGGTGAGCGCGGCCTTGGTGTCGCCGTTCAAGAAACAGACCTCACCGAGGATGTTGTAAGCCTGGGCGAGCGTCTGCTGGAAAGCCTGGACGTCCGGGACCATCGCCACGAGTTCCTGCCGCAGGGTCACGACCTTCTCGAGGAGGGGAAGCGACTCGCCCGGATTTCCCTGCTTGAGGAGCGTCAGGGCCACGTTCTTGTTCGCCTCGGCGAGACGGTCGAGGAGTTTCGTGGGGGACTGCGTGCCGACGGCGCTGGGCGGCTTCGCGGAGAGCGTCTCACAGATCGCCAGTGACTCCCGGTAGCACGCCTGGGCCGCATCGACGTCGCGCTCGAGTTCCTGCCGCATGTCACCGACCTGGCTGAGGACCGCGGCCAGATTCGCCTGGGAGGCGTCGTTGTCGGGGTTCGCCGCGGCGCGCCGCCTCGCGATGTCGAGCGATTTCTCGTACTCGTGCATGGCATCCTCGGTGTCACCGAGTTGCCTGAACATCCCCCCCATCTGCATGTGGGCTCCGAGCATCGTCGCCTCGATGCTCGTCGAGCGCTCCGCCTCCTTGGCGACGGCCTTCAACCCTTCCATGGCGGTTTCGAGGAGATCCCGCTTGATCTGCTGGGTGCGGGGGGCCTCATCGAGCTGGGTCTGCACCTTGTCGATCAAGACCTGCATCGTCGTGAGGGCCAAGCCGGCTTGGTCGGCGGCGGCCTTGGCATTCTCATCGGCCGCCTTCTTGGCCGCCTCCGCCACCTCGCGGGCGTCGACGGCGTCCTTTCGCTGGATTTCCTTGAGATTCCGCTCCTCGGCGATCGTCAGCGCCGATACCGTCGACGTCACCGCGACGAGGACGAGGAGCCCAGCGACGGTGGCGAGGAGGCTGGCCACCCTCGGGTTGCGCCGGCACCAGCGCCACGCCCGTTCGGCCGGGGAAATCGGGCGGGAGAGGATCGGCTCGCCGGCGATGAAGCGGCGGCAATCCTCGGCGAGGAGCTCTGCCGAGGCGTACCGTTTGGAGGGCTCCTTCTGGAGGCACTTCAGGCAGATCGTCTCGATGTCCGTCGGGAGCTTCGGCATCAGCCGCGACGGCGGGACCGGCTCCTCCTTGATCACCTGCATGATGGTGTCGAAGGGGCTCGAGCCGAGAAACGGCGGCCTGCCGACGAGCATTTCGTAGAGCATTGCCCCGAGCGAATAGATGTCGGCGGACGGGCCGAGGGTCTTGAGCTCCCCGCGGGCCTGCTCCGGCGCCATGTAGCTCGGCGTCCCCATGATCGAGCCGTCTTTGGTCTGGCTTGAATCCCCCTCGAGCTTCTTCGCCAGCCCGAAGTCGGTGATCTTCGGCACCCCGTCGGAGGTGAGGAGGACGTTGGCCGGCTTCAAGTCGCGGTGGAGGATGGCGTGGGCGTGGGCGAAATGCATGGCCCGAGAGAGCGTCTCCACGAGCTTCGCCGCATCGAGGGGCTTTTGCGGCTTGCCGGCGAGGGCGCGGTCGAGCGGAGCGCCGTCGACGAACTCGAGCGAGAAGTGGGGAAGCGAATCGTGTTCGCCGACCTCGTAGATCTGGACGATGTTCGGATGCTGGAGCGCCGCCACGGCCTGGGCTTCGACGAGGAACCGGGCCAGGGCATCGGGGCTGGCGTGTCCCCCGGAGAGCACCATCTTAAGGGCGACAAGCCGGTTGAGCTTCTTCTGCCGGGCCTTGTAGACGACCCCCATGCCGCCCCGGCCGAGCTCACCGAGGATCTCGTAGCCGCTGACGTGCGGCACCGGCCGTCCGGTCGTGGGATCGATCGAAGGCCCTGTCGAATCCGCCATCGACGTTGCGAAGGCGACGCTCGCGTTGCCCCGCGGCGACTCCCCCGGCCCGAGTGCGACGGTGCCATCGTCCGGCTTTCCCTCGGCCGGAGGGAGGGCCATCGTCGCTCCACTGTCGGCGCTCGTGGTGTCGGCGGGGGCCGAGAACTGGATCGTGGCGTCGGTCGCGGGCGCTCGCGCGGGAATGAACTGGACGGTGGCGTCGCCGCCGGCTTTCGGGGCGAAGTTCACCGTGACATCGGCGCCGCTGGAAGGGGGGTGGAGTTGGATCGTGGCGTCGGCCGACCCGGCGGGGAGATTGATCGTTGCATCCCCTCCGGACGCTGCCGGAGGGAGGTTGATGGTGGCGTCACCTCCGGTGGTGGGGGGAGCGGCCTTCCGGTCACGGTCGTTCGGTTGGTCCATGATCACTCCTCGAACGTCCGGGGCTCGGTATGGCCTGCAGGGCGAGGCCAGCCCACGGCAAGGCCCCGGATCGGGAGACCATGAGAAAGGTCAGCAGAAAGCTCAGCAGAAACCTCGGCATCTTCCCCGACTTCGGTCAGCCGTGGAGAAGCCAAGAAATGATTATCGAGGCCCCGGCCGGGGCAGTCCAGCACAGCCCCCGCTCGCCGGCTCAGGCCCGCCGCCAGAGGCAGTCGGGGGGGAGGCCGCAGCGCGCGAGGACGGCCGCCGCCTCCTCGCGCCACCGGCGGGCATCGAGCGGATAGCCGGCTGTCGGCCGCAGCCCTGGCTCGAGGGCCGTCCAGTGGGCATTGAAGGCGTCCATCGCCAACTCGCGGAGATACTTCGCCGTCATGCTCGAAAGCGCTACGGGCACCCGCGCCTCGCCGCCGACGGTGAACTCGATCCGCACGTCCGCCGCGGGGATCTCGTAGACGCTCGTGGCAGCGGTCTCGACGAGCGTGCGGACCAGCGGCGCGGCGAAATGCCGGCCGACGAGCGCCGCATACGACTTCCGCCCACCATGGCGGTCGCACCACACCACCGCCGGCTCTCCCGGGGCGAGTCCGCGGAGATCGGCTGCCAGTTCGAGAGTGGTCTTCGAGAGGATGTCGGACTTGTTGAGGCCGCTGTCGAGGAGGGCATTGAACGCGGCGGGAGGGAGCAGCCGGCACGCGATGGCGACGAGTTGCACGCCATGCCGTGGGAGCATCGTGGCGACGGCGGTGTCGAGGGCCGCGAGGCTCTCGTGGGAGGCTGCGACAGGGATCGACATCGCCGTCAACCGCGGCCACTCCGGGGGAGTGATGGCGACGGGGATCTCGATGCCGAGCCGTTCCGAAAGCGCGGCGCCGTCGGAGGGAATCCTGTGGCTCGCTGGCTTGACGGGAGAAGCTTGTCCTGTCGAAGCGAGCGCCGCGAGCACGCCGCGCTCGATCGCGCCGAGCCCGCCCCCCGGTTTGAAGAGCTGCTTCGAGTCGGCCCACGGCGGCCGCCCGAGGCCCGTCGCCCTACCGATCTCGGTCGCGAGCCGCGTGAGGCGGTCGGCGGCGTCGTCCGCGGTGGGGAGTCTCCAGGCCGAGGCCGCCACGACCAGCGGGCCGAGGTTCGGGCCGTAGCCCGCCTCGTCGGTGCCGATGAGGAGCGTCATGCCGGCTCCACGGCCGCCTGCGGCGGCCCCCCGGCGGGAAACTGCCGGCAGTATTCATACACCGCTACCGCGGTCGAGGTCGCGGCGTTGAGGCTGTGGGGGAGGCCGGCCATGGGGATTTCGGCCACCCTGTCGAGCCGGTCGAGGATCTCTTCTTCGAGGCCGAGCCGCTCGTTGCCGATCACGAGCACCGTTCGCGATACGAACGGGAAGGAGAAGAGCGTCTCCGATCCGGTCGTCTGCTCGAGCCCGACCAACTGCCAGCCCTCGCGCTTGAGCCGGTCGAGGACCGGCCCGAGGCTGCGGTGGACTTCGAGTTCGACCGACTCGGCGCCGTCGCGGGCGATCTTGTCGTCGAGTCGGGCGGCGCCGCAGGCGATCACTCGGCGGATGCCAAAGCAGCCGCAGGTCCGTACGATGTGGGAGAGATTGACGTGGCTGCGCATCGGGGCGCAGGCGACGACGAGCTCGCGCGGCACCGCGAAGGTGCCGGGGGCCTTGTGGCGGAGATGAACGAACCTGGAGGTGGCCATGGCGGAATGGATGGCGATGAGGACGCTTGGCACGTGGGGGCGATTGTCGCGGCGCGGGGCCTGGCTGGGAACCGTGCTTCTTCTCGCAGCGGTGTTGGCGGCCCAGGCCCCGGCCCAGGCGCCGGGCAAGGCGACCGTCAGGCTCGTCGACCTCGCCGGGCTCGAGGCCGAGATCGCCCGGCATGCCGGGAAGGTGGTCGTCGTCGATTGCTGGAGCACCTCCTGCCCCCCGTGCGTCAAGGAGTTTCCGAGGCTCATCGCCCTCGAGAAAACTCACGGTGAGGCGGTCACCTGCATCTCGTTCTCCCTCGACTACGAGGGGATCGATGCCCCGGAGGACCTCCTTCCCACGGTGGAGAAGTTCCTCAATAAAATCGGGGCCGGCGAGGTCGTCAATCTCCTCTCCACGGAGGAAGCTGATGCCGTCTACCGGAAGCTCGATCTCGTGAGCGTGCCGGCGGTCTACGTCTATGGCCCCGACGGGAAGCTCGCGCAGCGGTTCGACGAGGACGACGCCACCAAGCGGCTCAAGCGCCCCTTCACCTACGACGACGTCGAAGGGGTGGTCGACCGGCTGCTGGGGAAGTGAGGCTGGGTGGGGAAGCGATCGACGTGGGAAGGGATCACTCTCCGCGGCTCGGCGGAGACCCGACCGACAGGATCGCTTGCCCCGGCCCAGGCTAAAAAATAGTCTGCGGGGATCGGCAGCCCTTCCGCCCGGAGCCCGTTCATGTCCATCGACAAGAGCCGTACCCCGTCCCCGCCGGCCGGCGATGCCGCAAGAGTCCCGGCTGCAGCCCGGCTCCGCACCCGCGACATGGTGATCCATCCGTTGGCCTTCGGCCGGGAGACGATTGAATCGATCGTCGTCGCCTTCACGCTCGCCCTCCTCTTCCGGGCCTTCGAGGCGGAGGCGTTCGTCATCCCCACAGGCTCCATGGCGCCGGCCCTCATGGGGCGTCACAAGGATCTCGTCTGCACGGCCTGCGGTCGCGATTACCGCGTCGGCTGTAGCGCCGAGGAGGACGACCAGTCGCAGAGCTTCCGCGAACAGCTGGCGCAGCTCGAAGGGGACCTCGCCCGGGCACGGGGCGTGATGGCCGACCAGAACGCCCCCGCCGGCGATCGTGAACAGGCCCGGCGCCGGGTGGAGACGCTCGAGTCGCCGCACGGCCAGCTCGAGCAGGTCCGCATGCGTCTGGCGAGCAAGCTGATCGGGTTGTCCCGCTGCCCGAACTGCGGCCACGACATGGACCTCCTCACCGACGACCACAAGGCCTACGACCCGCGCTATCCGTCGTTCAACGGTGACCGGATCCTCGTCAACAAGTTCGCCTACGACTACGTCGCCCCGAAGCGATTCGATGTCATCGTCTTCCGCTACCCGGAGGATGCGAAGACGAACTACATCAAGCGGCTCATCGGGCTGCCGGGGGAGACGGTGTCGATCGCCGGCGGCGACATCTGGACCAGCCACGATGCCGCCGAGCCGACGATCGCCCGCAAGCCGACGGCCAAGCTTCTCGCCATGCTCCAGTGCGTCCACGATTCCCGTCACGAATCGGACGAGCTCGCCAAGGCGGGCTGGCCACTGCGGTGGAGCGACTGGGGATCCGGGTCGACGCCCCGGTGGTCGACTGAAGACGGAGGCCGTTCCTGGGCGGTCGACGCGCAGGGAGACGGCCCGGCCACGCTCCGCTACCGGCACTTCATGCCGACCTCCGACGACTGGGAGGAGATCGGGACCGGCGTCCGCGTCGATGGAGAGCTGTCGCCGCTGCTCATCGACGACTTCCAGCCCTACAACGCGATCGCGACGAAATCCCATTGGGTGGGCGACCTGGCGGTGGAGACGAGGCTCGAGAGCCGTGGCGAGAGCGGCACCGTCGTCCTCGATCTCGTCGAGGGGGGGCGTCGCCACGAGGCCCGGATCGATCTCACTTCCGGCGGCGTCGAGCTCGTCAGCCCGTTCCTCGTCGGCGCGCGGCCGAAGGCGACAACGAAGCTCCGTGGCCGGGGGGCTTGGACGGTCCTGTTCGCCAACGTCGACGACGAACTCTCCCTGTTCATCGACGGCCGGCGGGTGGCGTTCGACGCGCCGACGACATGGACGACGCCGATCGATGCCGCCGCGGTGGCGAAGCCGGTGAAGGAAGAGCCGCGCCCCGGCTCCGACGCGGTCTTTGATCTTGCCCCGGCCGGCGTGACGGCGTTCGGCGCCACGCTCCGCCTCTCGGCGGTGCGCGTCCTCCGCGACATCTTCTACATCGGGGCCGACGGCATCAGCGCCGTCGGGGGAATGATCGAGAAGCCCCGGCTCGACTTCCCGCTCGAGGCCGATCAGTTCTTCGTCCTCGGTGACAACTCGGCGGCGAGCAAGGACAGCCGGCTGTGGCTCGAGGGGCACCATGTCGATCGCAACCTGATCGTCGGCAAGGCCCTGACGATCTTCTGGCCGCACGCCTGGTACCCCGATTGGGCCGTCCCGATCCGCTTCCGGGTGCGGGGAAACCCGGTCGAGTTGCGGTTGCCCTCATGGCCGAACTTCGGGAGGATGGGGCCGGTGCGATAGGTTGCCCGAGGACGATACGATCCCTGCCGAGGGGGGGGCCGATGCCGCTGCTACAGGTCGAAGGCCTGGTGAAGAATTACGGCCGGCGCCGGGTGGTCGACGGTGTCGATTTCCACGTCGACCAGGGGGAGATCGTCGGCCTTCTCGGGCCCAACGGCGCCGGCAAGACGACGAGCTTCCGCATGACCTGCGGGATGGTGATCCCCGATGCGGGCCGCGTCCTCCTCGATGACGAGGAGATCACCCACTGGCCGATGTTCAAGCGGGCCCGCGACGGTGGCATGGGCTATCTCGCCCAGGAGCAGAGCGTCTTCCGCAAGCTCTCCACCGAGCAAAACCTCCTGGCGATCATGGAGCTGGTGGGAATGAACCGGAAGGAGCGCCGCGAGCGTTGCGAGCAACTCCTCGATCAGTTCTCGATCCAGCACATCCGCAAGTCCCGCGCCGGCTCGCTCTCCGGTGGCGAGAAGCGGCGTCTCGAGATCGCCCGCTGCCTCGTCACGAACCCGCGGATCATCCTCCTCGACGAGCCGTTCACCGGGATCGATCCGGTCACGATCCATTCGATCCAGAAGATCATCGTCAAGCTCCGCGACGACGGGATCTCGATCCTCATCACCGACCACCGCGAGCGCGAGACGCTCGCCATCACCGACCGCAGTTACGTCATCCGGGCCGGGAAGGTGCTCTGTCATGGCACCGCCGACGAGGTGCTCAACAACCCCGACGCGAAGAAGTATTACTTCGGCGAGTCGCCGGTCACGTCGGCGCCGCCGATCGGGCCCTCGGCGCAGAGCCTCGCGCCCGCGGCTCAGGTCCCGCCCGGCGACCGGGCGGCGTGACTCACGCAGGGGGCCGCGGCTCCCCAGCGAGCGTGGGAGCCGAGGGATGCGGCTGATAGCATGGTCGGCTCCTCCCCTGGAGAGTCTCCCATGCGCTACCCCGCCGAGCCCTTTTCCGCGCGCCGGTCGCGGCGCCGCTTCCTCACGACGACCTCGCTTGCCGCCGCCGCCGTCTGGGCGTCGCGGGCCGAGGGGCGCGTGCTTGCCAATCCGTCGTTCCCCGCTGAT
>JBIIQL010000081.1:0-9682 GCA_044342095.1 Pirellulales bacterium | reverse complement strand
GCGCTCTGAACGATCCCGGAGTCGGTGTCGGTCGCAGCCCCCGATGCCCCTGCGCGAGTCAACGATTGGGGCGCTGATCACGCCGGCCTCGGGATTGCCGCCATCACGGCGCCGCGCGGGCGGGCGCGGATCTCGCCATCCTCGGCGACCAACTCGCCCCCCTTGTAGACGCGGGCCGGCACCGCGAACATTCGCGCGAGGTCGGCATCGGGGCGGTAGAGGACGACATCGGCATCGGCGCCGGGACCGAGATGCCCCTTGTGCGGCAGTCCTGCGATCCGCGCCGGGGCTGCGCGGGTGAGGATGCACAGTTCCTGGAGGGAGTACTCGCGCGTCAAGCCTCCCAGCGGGCTGCGGCTTTGGACGGCCGGGTGGATCCGCGCGAAGGCCTCGCGCCGGAAAGGCTCGTCGCCAAGCAACTTCATGAGGAGCGGATAGGCGAGGAAGTGCGCGCCGTTGGGATGGTCGGTGGAGAGCGCCGCGCGCCAAGGATCGGCCACGCGCAGATACCACTCGAGGCCGATCGCCCACTGCCAGGCATGGATCAGGCTCTTCTCGCGGTAGCGGATCGGCATCACGCCGCAGCCTCCGGAGAGATGCTGGTCGTGCGACACCCAGGGCACGCCCGTGGCGTGGGCGAGATGGGCAGCCGCCTCGGAGTCGCCCGTCATCGCCACCGTGTCGCCGAACAACACCTGGCCGACGTCGAGGGTCAGGCCGGGTTGGGCGTTGAAACGCTCGGCGAGCCGCTCGACTCCCGAGCCGAACGAATCCTCGTCGAGGTCGCCGCCGGTGTAGCTGTGGAACTGGACATGCGCGAGGTGGGCCCGCCGCCCATCGAAGGTCCGCATCGTCTCCTCGAGCGTCCGCCAGTTGCCGGGGAGGCCGAGGTTGGCCGTGTGGATATGGAGCGGGTGGGGGAGAGCGAGCGCGTCGACCGCCGTCGCGAGCCGGTCGAGGAGGCCGCGCGGCGTGAGCGCGAGCCCCGGCAGCGGCGTGTCGAGATCGTGGTGATCGCCCCGCCGGCCATGGCGCCAGAAGAGGTTGCCGCCGGGGTTGGCCACCTTCACCGCCCAGCCGCGGCCGACATCGATGGCGGCCGCGACGAGACGTCGGAGCGCCCCGTCGTCGCCGCGGGCTGCCGCGTCGATCACCCTCCGGTCGTCGCCGGCGAGGAGATAGATCCCCTTGTCGAGGATCGGGAGGTCGTCGAGCTCGAGGTGCGCAAGCCTCGCGGCGGAGGTCGCGATCGCGGCGTCGAAGACGGTCGTGTAGCCGAGCCCTGCGTAGAGGCAGCCGGTGGACCCGATCGTGGGAACGGCGCTGCGGCCATCGGCGGCAGGGGAGGGCGTCAGCTGCCGACCGAGGTTGACCTTCGGGCCGGCGATGTGGCTGTGGAGATCGACGCCCCCCGGCATGACCACGAGGCCGCTGGCATCGACGACGGTGAATCCCGCGGTGATCGCCGGCCGGGGCACGATCTTGCCGTCGTCGATCCACAGATCGTCGATGACGCCGTCCCGGTCGTGAAGTGGATCGTGGATCGTGCCGCCGCGGAGCACGAAGCGCGGCCGGGGGAGCGTGGAGGTCATGCCTTGGCTCCTTCCGGTGTGGTCGCCGTGGCGCGAAGCTGTTCCCGCAGCGCTGCAAGGAGCGCGACGGCGGAGGCTCGGCCTCGAGCGTCACCTCCGGCCAGTTCGATCGTCCGGCCATCGGCACGGAGGAGCGTCCCCGTCTCTTCGAACAGTTCAAGGCACCGCACCCACACGCCGTCGGAAGCCTCGGGGGCGTCGGGGGCGATTCGGATCACCATCCGGGGATCGATCCCACCATCGTTGCCTGCCTTGCCCGATGCGATCGCACGTCGGATCGCTTCGTCGAGTGATGGAGGGACTCGGCCGAGGGCGAGGATCGCATCGACGGCGCCGGTGGCCACGAGGTCGATCGCTTCCGCCGCTGATCCGCCGCCGCCGTCGCCGGCCCGCGCCGCCGATGCCGCGGCGCCGTACCGCCAGGTGAGCACCGCCGTGGCTCCGGCCGCGTTGGGGGCAGGAGTGCCTGCGTGGAGCGGCACCTCGAACGCCGGTATCCGCCGCGACAACGCCCGCACGACCTCGATCACTCCCCAGGCCGAGAGGCCGAGCGGATCGGGGCGGCCTGTGACGATGCCGACGCAGCGGGCGGCGTCGATCGCGCTGCGGAGGAAGCGCGCGGCGTCGCGGAGGCGAGCCGGCGCGGCGCCGTGGGGACGCTCGAGGAGGCCGGCGAGGAGCAGCCGCGCGAGGTCGACGTCGTCATCGTCATCGTCGAGCGGAAGGTGGACGTGATCGGGTGAGGGGGGGAAGCGGAGCGGGGAAGTGCCGACGGCGATCGTCCGCCGCGCGGGGGAGAGCGATGGCGCGACGAAGCGCTCCACGAACCGCGGGTGGGAATCGGCCGGATCGTGGCCCCAGAAGATGACGAGGTCGGCCCGGTCGCGGAGTTCCTCCCAAGCCGCCGTGATCTCGCCACAACGGGGAACCGTCGATCCTCCCGGCTGGCGACCCTCGTCGACGGCCGGCGCGATCGCCGCGCCGATCCTCTCGGCGAAATTGCAGGCGCTCGTCACCCCCTCGATCGTGAGGTGTTCAAGGCCCGTGACGAGGACGCGTCGGGCCCCGTCGAGGCGAGTGGCCGCTGCGGCGATCGCGGCGGCCACGTCGGCTGGGCGGCCGTCGATCGTCGCCGCCACGGTCGTCGTCGCGGCAAGATGGTGGCGACGGAAGCTCTCGACGCCACGCTCGCAGAGGCGCTCGGAGCGATGGTCCGCCGGACGCACGACACCGTCCTCGCACAACAGCGCGCAGGCGGTGCAGACCGTCGCCCCGGCGGGGAGGCCCGCCGGGGCGATCGGTGCGTGCGTTGACGGTGACACCGAGCGGGGTTCGCTCACGGCTTCGGTTGCACCCAGATGTTGCGGTAGCGCACCGGATTGCCGTGATCCTGAAGGTGGAGCGGCCCCTTCGCCCCCTTGCCGTCGGCGCCGACGCCGCCGGGGGTGATCTGGTTGACGGCGATGTTCTCGTGGATCACGACGCCGTTGTGCCGCACGGTCATCCGCGCGGGAGCCGTCTTCTTGTCGCCGTCATACTTCGGCGCGGTGTAGTCGATGTCGTAGGTCTGCCACTGGAGGGGCGGGTAGCACATGTTCAGCGCCGGGGCCGCGACGGAGTAGACGCCGCCGCACTCGTTGTTGAGCCCCTCGAGGCCGAAGCTGTCGAGCATCTGGACCTCGTAGGCACCTGCCACGTAGGCGCCGCTGTTGCCGCGCCCCTGGCCGCGATCCTTCGGCTGATAGGGGAGGCGGAACTCGATGTGCCAGGTGGCGTCGCCGAAGGAGTCCTTCGTCGTCACGCCCTGCATGAGCAGGCCATCGGGCGTCGTCTTTCCACCTTCGAGCTTCTCGACACCCTTGCCGTCGAACACGACCGTCGCACCGGCCGGGGCCTTCGTGCCGAGGGTCGGGCTCTTCCGCTCCACCTTGGGGAGCTTCGCGTTGCCATCGGCAGCGTGGACGGCGCCATCCTTGATGACCGCCTTGTGGGTCTTCCCCTCCGGATCGGTGATCTCGAAGGGGACGCTCGAGCCGTCTCGCTTTCCCTTCCCCTTGAGCTTCGTAGGGGCCTGCCAGCCATCCCCGGGGAGGCCGCCCGGGAAGACGACGATGTCGAACTGACCGTCACCGAGGGCCACGGCCTGGACGCCGAGTTTCATCGGGGCGCCCCCGACCGGGACCTCCCCTGAGTATTCACCCTGGAAGGGGAAGTCGTCGTCGGTCTTGGTCGGATCGGCATAGGCGGGATTCCCCGTGTCGGCGGCCGAAACGGAAGCCGCGGGTGCCCACGCCATCCCGACGGCGAGCGGAGCGACGAGCGCGAGGCGGAGGGCGAAGGAGCGGAGCGAACGGATCATGCGGATCTCCATGGAACAGCGTGACCGGGGTACAGGAGCCCCCGGCAGTGAACGGAACGGGATGATTCCCCTTGAAGGAGAACCGTTGCGGGAAAATCGTAGCGAACTTCACGGGGCCGTGCGCCACGGCGGCTGATCGGCACCTTTCAGCCCCGGTGATCGTCGGGGCGGGCAAAGACGAGCCGGCCTGCCGGCCGTTGGAGGGTGCTCGTGACACTCACCCCCACCGTCCGGCCGATTTGATCCCGGCCCCCCTCGACGACCACCATGGTGCCGTCGTCGAGGTAGCCGATCGCCTGCCCGTGCTCTTCGCCGGGCTTCACGAGGCGGACGGTGAGGAGATCGCCGGGGACGTACGTCGGGCGGAGGGCCACCGAGACGTCGTTGACGTTGATCGCCTGGACACTGCGGAGGGCGGCGATCTTCACGAGGTTCGGGTCGTTGGTGATGATCCGGCCGCCGAGCTTTCCGGCCATGGCGACGGTCCGGGCATCGTCGGAGATCTCGGCATCGACCTCGTCGTCGGGGGGGAGGACCTCGATGTCGATCGCCTTGCTTTCGCGAAGCCGATTGAGGACATCGAGCCCGCGGCGGCTGCGGAGCCGGCGCTGGCGGTCGGCTGAATCAGACCCCGACTGAAGCTCGTCGACCACGAACGACGGGACGACGAACCGGCTCTCGAACAGCCCCGCCTCGGCGAGCTCGGCGATCCGGCCGTCGACGATGGCACTGGCGTCGAGGAGGTTCGGCCGCATCCCCTGGATGTCGCGGGCGAACTCGACATAGGGGATCAGGAAACGGAAGTCGTTGCGCGTCTGGAGGAGGAGGCTCGTGCAGACGTAGCAGAGCACCATCCCGAGGACGAGCGGCAGCCAGTCGAAGACCGGATTTCGCGGTGGTGGAGGGATGATCGGCGTCAGGGCGAGGATCGCGACGTAGGTGAGAAACACCCCGACGAGCATGCCGAAGTAGACCGCCGTGATCACGGTCAGGTCTTTCCGCTTGAGCGAGGTGTCGATGCCGATCACCGTCAGCGGCACCGCCGCCATGCCGATCAGGACCGCCCAGGGCACCCAGGAGGGGGCCTCACGCATCCCTTCGGCGCTGAAGATGAGGACGGCGATCCCCATCGCCACCATGAAGAAGATCGCGCGGAGGACGAGGAGGGCCAGCGGTGAGGAACGGGACTGCATGGGGCGGTTGCTCGATTCCGGGGAGAGAACCGCTCAATCCTACCACGCCCGGCGGCGGGCCCCATCACCCCGCTTGATCGAGGCAGGCCCCTTGCCGGAGGGGGGCGGGCTGCGACGAAGAAGACGGATATGCCGGGAAAGAGAGGGAAAAACCGATTCCGCCGGCCGATCAGCCGGTTCCGAGGCGGCGACGGTGGTCGAGCTCGAGGAAGCGATCGGTCATCCCGGCGATGTAGTCGGCGGCACTGCGTCGGGCGCCGAACAGCTCGGCACGCCCGCGGAACCCGCGGGGGAGCTCCTCGGGGCGGGCGCAGTACCAATCGAACAGCTGCCGGAGCCGTTGCTGGGCGGGGACCCGAACGGCGAGGACGCGCTCGCAGCGGTAGACCCGCGCGAACAGGAATCGTTCGAGTTCCCGCTTGCCGGCGGCGACGTCGGGGGAAGGGGCGACGATTCTCCCGGCGTCGGGGCCGGCACCGTCGCGGAAGGCCCGGCGGACGTCGTCGGGGGAACGGATGGCGAGGGCGTCGATCGTCCCCCTCGCCCTGGCGACGAGCCCGGCGACCTGGAAGTCGACCAGTTCGAGGAGGACGGCCCGGCGGAGGTCGACGCCGACGATCCGGCCATGGCGCTCGCGGACGCGTTCGGCCGCCGCGGCCACCAACGGCAGTTCGAGGAGCTCTTCGAGCGGCACGAGGCCCAGTTCCACGGCATCATCGGCGTCGTGGGTGTCGTAGGCGATCGAGTCGGCCGCATCGACCACCTGCGTCTCGAGAATCGGTGGATCACCGCTGCCGTCCTTGCGGCGCGTCGCCTGAGCGTCGAGGACCTCGAGGGAGCAGTTGAGGCCGGGAAAACCCGGATAGCGGGATTCGAGGAGCTCCATGATCCGCAGCGCCTGGGCGTTGTGGTTGAAGCCCCCCTGGTCGGCGAGGAGCTCGTCGAGGACATCCTCGCCGGCGTGACCCAGCGGCGGGTGGCCGATGTCGTGGGCCATCGCCAGTGCCTCGACGAGATCCTCGTTGAGGCCGAGCGCCCGGGCGAGCGTTCGGGCGATGCTCGTCACTTCGAGGGTGTGCGTCAGCCGGCTGCGGTGGTAGTCGCCGTGGTAGCCGGTGAAGACCTGGGTTTTGTGGGCGAGGCGGCGGAAGGCGGCGGAATGGAGGATCCGGTCGCGGTCGCGCTGATAGGGGCTGCGGAAGGCATGGGGCTGCTCGACGTGGACGCGGCCGCGCGAGTCGGCGGCGTGCATCGCCCAAGGCGCGAGGATCGTCGCCTCCCTCGCCCGCCAGTCGGGGAGCCAGTTGGCAGGGGGGGGGGAAGTTCGATCGGTCATGAACGGGGGGGCTCCTCGCCACGGATCTGGTGCCAGAGGGCGTCGAGCGATTGGGGGAGCACCTTCACGCCTGCCACCGAGGGCATGAAGTTCACGTCCCCCGGCCAGCGCGGCACGACGTGCCAATGAAGATGCCCCGGGAGCCCTGCCCCGGCCACGGCGCCGACGTTGAGGCCGATGTTGAAGCCATGGGCCTCCATTCCGGTCTCGATCCGCCGGCACCAGACGACGAGTTGTTCCTGAAGATCGAGGAGTTGGCTGGCGTCGAGATCGGCGAGCGTCGCGCGGTGGTCGAGCGGGGCGACGAGGAGATGGCCGTTGGCGTACGGGAAGCGGTTGAGAACCACGACGCTCGAGGCTGTCCGCACGACGACCCCCAACTCGCGGTCTTGTTCAGGGGAGGCCGACGCCGCCCGGCAGAGGAAGCAGGTCTGATTCGCACCTGCCCGCCAGGTGGAAGGCTCCACCGGTTGCGGTCGCGGGGCAGGGGACCCCTGGATGTAGGCCAATCGCCAGGGGGCCCAGAGAATGTCGGGGTTCATGCCCCTCATCCTACCGCACGGCCGCTCCTCCCGGCATTGACACGGGGGGCGTTTCTCCGGCAAATGCCAACGGGGAGGCCGAAGACTCCCCGCCCGGCCGGCCGCGGCCCCCGTTCGTCCCCCCATCTCCCGAGGCCGGCGTGCAGTTCAAGGTTGCCACCGACGTCTTCTCGGGGCCGATGGATCTTCTCCTGTTCCTCGTCAAGAGGCAGGAGGTGGACATTGCCGAGGTACCGATCGCCGTCATCGCTACGGAGTTCATCGCGTCGCTGGAGGTGCTCGAGGCGCTGGCGATCGATCAGGTCGGCGAGTTCGTGGAATTGGCGAGCGTGCTCCTCGAGATCAAGGCCCGGGCCCTCGTCCCCCGCCCCGAGGAGACCGAGGAGCCGGTGGAACTGGTCCGCGAGGATCTCGTCCAGCGGTTGCTCGAATACAAGCAATACCGCGATGCCGCCGTTCTCCTCGAGGACCGGGCGAGGCGCTGGGATCTCCGCTTCGCCCGCGTGACCGCCGACGTCCCCACGGTGCGGGGGCAGGCCGCGGAGGTGTCGATCGGCGATGTCCACGTCTGGGATCTCGTCGGGGCGATGTCGCGGGTGCTGCGGAAGCGGGAGAAGCGCCGTCCCCGGCAGATCGTCCACGACGACACGCCGATCGAGACCCACATGGAGCGGATCGAGGGGCTCGTCACGGGGCGCGGGAAGGTGGCTTTCTCGGAGCTGTTCGAGGAGGCTATGCCCCGGTCGCGCCTCGTGGGTATGTTTCTGGCGATCCTCGAACTGGTCCGCCGCCACCGGCTGGCGGCCCGGCAGGAGGGCCTCTTCGACGAGATCTGGCTCGAGTCCCCCCCGGTCGTTTCACAACCTCCCCCTCCAGCGCCCCTCGCCACGACCGGCTCCCCCGCGTCCTCCACCGAGACGTCCGCGCCCCACCCGGCCGCCGGAGCGTCGCCCCGAGCCGAATCCACCCCAGCCACCGACCCCCCTGCATGATCGAGAACGCCCCGCTCCGCACGCTCGTCCACAAGGGGCTCACCATCCAGGGCTATTCCCGGGCCGCCGTCCAGAGTTACTGGCGGATCCCGGAGTTGAAGCTCGGGTTCGATCTCGGCGCTCAGCCCTGGGCCTTCATGGCGACCGGGACATGGTTCCTTTCCCACACCCATCTCGACCACATCGCCGCCCTCCCGGTCTACGTGGCGCGGCGGCGGATGATGAAGATGGAACCGCCGACGATCTACGTCCCCGAGGCCTCGATCGAGCCGATCGAGAAGCTCCTCAAGGCGGTGTCGCGGCTCGACCGCGGGCGGCTCCCCTGCACGCTCCTCCCCGCCCGTCCTGGCGACGAGATCGAACTCTCACGCGAACACGTCGTCACCGTCTCGGAGACGACGCACACGTTGCCGAGCGTCGGCTTCGTCGTCTGGGAACGGCGGAGGAAGTTGAAGCACGAATACCATGGCCTGCCGGGGGAGAAGATCCGCGATCTGCGGCTCTCCGGCACCGACGTCACGCACGAGGTCCGCACCCCGCTCGTCGCCTACCTCGGCGACAGTTCGCCCGAGGGGCTCGACCGCTGTCCGGCGATGTTCGAGGCGATGGTCCTGATCACGGAGCTGACCTTCGTGGCCCACAACCACCGCAAGGAGCGGATCCACAAGTTCGGGCACATGCACCTCGACGACTTCCTCGCGCGGCGTGACCGATTCCGCAACGAGGTCGTGATCGCCAGCCACTTTTCCACCCGGTACACCGACGAGCGGATCCTCCGGATCCTCGCCAAGCGGCTGCCCGACATGCTCGGGGGGCGTCTCCAGGTGTGGCTCTGAGGTGGTTGTGGACAAAGTGCCCCCATGACAGCCGCCGCGGACTCGCCCCAGGCCGCCTATGTCCATGTGCCGTTCTGCCGGCACCGCTGCGGCTATTGCGACTTCGCCGTCGTCGCCGGACGGGATGACCTCATCGATCGCTACCTCGGGTCTTTGCGACGCGAACTCGAGCGTCTCCCCGGCCCCCTCGACCTCGCCACGCTCTACGTCGGCGGGGGTACGCCGTCCCACCTCGGCGCCGACGGGCTGCGGCGGCTGTGGGGGGCGTTTGCCGGCCGCCTCGCCCCCGTGGCCGGCGCCGAGGTGACGATCGAGGCCAATCCGGCCGATGTCGACGCCGCGCTCGTGGCGGCGGCGGTGGCCTGTGGTGTCAATCGGGTCAGCCTCGGCGCGCAGTCGCTCTCGGCCCGGACCCTCGCAGCCCTCGACCGGGATCACACCCCCGAGCAGGTCCGCCGGGCCGTCGACCTCCTCCTCGGCGCCGGCTTGGCGGTGAACCTCGACGTCATGACGGCGGCCCCGGGCCAGTCGCTCGCCGAGGTGGAACGGGATCTCGATGACGTTCTCGCCCTCGGCGTCCACCATGTCTCGGTCTACTGTCTGACCTGGGAACGGGGAACTCGCTTCATCGGGCTCCTCAACCGTGGGGTCCTCGAGCGTGCCGAGGAGGATCTCGAACGGCGGATGTTCGAGGGGGCGATCGACCGGCTGGAAGGGGGGGGCTTCGAGCACTATGAAGTCTCGAACTTTGCCCGTCCGGGGCACCGTTGCCGGCACAACGAGGGCTATTGGGATTGCCGCCCTTGGGAAGCTTTCGGCCCCGGAGCGGCCC
>JBIIQL010000586.1:0-2744 GCA_044342095.1 Pirellulales bacterium | reverse complement strand
CTCCTGGGGGTGTGGGGGGGCGCGATCATCGCGCTGGTTTTCGCCGTGGCGATCGGCGACGCGGCCCAGGGGGGGCGGCGTCCGCACGAGCGGCAACGAGCCAAGCCCCCGGCCAAGGATTGGGACAAGACGTCGAAGTCGGCCTTTCTCGACGACGCCTTCACGACCCTCGAAGGGGAGCGTCCCGATTTCGTCGCCGCCTCGGCTGCCCGAACGGCCGGGCCCAATGGCAGCGCGGCGGCTGCCAGCGGAGGCAACGGCGGCGGCTTTCGCTGGTCGGGGCTGATCTCCCCAGACACCCTCGCCGACGAGGTGAAGGAGCAGCGGAAAGCGGTCGCCGCGGCCGTCGCTTCCGCTTCGGAGTTCAAGGGAGGGGGCTACGACAAAGCCCGCGAGGCTTTCAGCGCCCTTGCCTTGGCGTTCGGGCTGATCGCCGTCCACGACGGCGACGTCCGCTGGAAGAAGGACGCCGAGAACGCCCGCGACCTCTTCGCTCGGGTCGGCTTCAATTGCAAGGTGGGGACCGACGGCTCGTTCGCCGAAGCGAAGGCCCGGGCCGCGGACCTCGAAGCGCTCCTCGACGGCGGCTCACCCGACAAGCAGGCCGACCGGGAAGAGGATTTCGCCTGGAGCCAGGTCGCCGCCCGGCCGGCGCTCATGAGCCGTCTCGAAGTAGCCGAGCAGGTGGCCGGTGGGATCGTCGCCTCCAAGGATGATTTTGAAAAGCAGGTCGATACCCTCCTCCGCGAGGTGGAGTTTGTCGCTGCGATCGGCGAGGTGATCCAACAAAAGGCGTTCGAGTACCACGACGACGACACTTACCGGTCTTACTCCGCCGCGATGCGGGATGCGGCGGTGAAGGCCCGCGACGCTGCACGGCGGGCCGACTACGATGCCGTCCGGACTGCGGTCGGCGAACTCAAGAAATCGTGCGACACCTGTCACGGCGACTACCGCAGCTGACACCTGAGGACCTTGGGCGCATGTCGAGAGAACCAATCGCCGGCCGCCGGCAGGCACGCGGAACCGGATCGCGCCGCGGGCTCCCCGCCCGACCCCGTCTCGGACGGGGAGGCGAGGTGCGGCGCCGTCCGTCGGACCGGTCGAGCAAGCGCGATCGCGGCGATGAGGAGCGTGGGCCGCTCGAGATCGCGCTGGTCGGTGATCTCACCGACAACGAGGCCGATCTTACCGACAAACTCCTCGGCGTGCCGCCGGGGGGGGAGTGCACGATCTGGTTCGATTCCCCCGGGGGGAATCCGTACTGCGCGATGGCCCTCTCGACGCTCATGAAGCTGCGTGGGGTGCGCGCCACGGGGATCGTCGGCGGCGAGTGCTCGTCGGCCGCGTTGTGGCCATTTGCCACCTGCGTCCGCCGTCTCGTCACCCCGTTCAGCGTGTTTCTCTTCCATCCGATGAAATGGCAGAGCGAAGAGCACATCGGCATCACCGAGGCGGCCGAGTGGTCGCGCCACTTCGTCGAGCTGGAAGGGGAGATGGACCGGATGCTCGGCGACCTTTTCGGTCGGTCGCACGATCTCATCGCCCGGTGGATCAAAACCCACCGCTACGTGTCGGGCAAGGAGATGGTGGAGGCCGGGTTGGCGGAGATGGTGGCCCTGGACGCCCTCCCCGAACTCGTTCCTCCCGCCGCCGACTGACCCACTCACGGCCCGTTCGTCACGCTGCTACCATGACCTGTTCGATCAGTTCGATTCGTCGGTTCCTTCGCCTGTTTCACTCCCTTCGTCCCCTGCCTTCGTTCCGGAGCGCTTCCATGCACGCCCGCCCCCAGTTCGTCGCCCTGGTCGCCCTGCTCGCCCTCGTCGCCACAACGGCGCCGGCCCACGCCTGGCAGGCCGAGGCCGATGCGCTCGCCTACACGATCGCCGACGGCGGGTTTTCGCTCGCCGCCCCGGAGGGCTGGAAGCGGGTGCAGCCGAAGTCGTCGATCGTCGAGACCGAGTTTTCGATTCCGTCCGAGGGAGAGGGGCTTCAGTCGGGGCGAATGACCGTCATGGGTGCCGGTGGGAGCGTGCAGGCGAACGTCGATCGCTGGTTTGGCCAGTTCGCTCAAGCCGACGGAAGCGACACGAAGGACAAGGCGACGACGAAGAAGCTCAAACTCGCCGGCTGCGAAGTTACGATCGTCGACATCACCGGCACCTACAAGGACGCCCCGGCCGGTCCGTTTGCCGGCGGTAAGGCCGTCGATCGCCCCGATTACCGGATGCTCGCGGCGATCGTGGAAACGCCTGACCGCGGCAATTACTTTCTGAAGTTCTACGGACCGGGGAAGACCGTCGCGAAGCATGCCGACGGATTCCGCACGATGGTCGAAGGGCTCGTGCCCGCCGGCAAGTGATGAGACCGCTCTCCCGTTCCCGCCACCGGAGTCGTCCGCCGACATGAAGATCCAGGACTTCCTCGACCACCACCGCATCGCCGGCAACCCGTTTGCCGAGGAAGACGCGCAGAACGACACCGTCTTCAAGCGCACCTGCCTGGAGTCGACGTTCCATCCGGCCTGGGACAAGATCTACGGGAACCCCGACGATCCGAGCACGGCGATCGTGTTCGGTGAGAAGGGGGCGGGGAAGACCGCGCTCAAACTGCAAATGGTGAGGCAGTTCGAACGCCACGACGCCGACCATCCAGAACGGAAGACGTTCGTCGTCCTCTACGACGATTTCAATCCGTTCCTCGATCGCTTCATCGATCGGGTCGGTCCGAAGCGGCCGGTG